>NZ_JBFTNE010000076.1:0-34336 GCF_056397325.1 Cupriavidus sp. 05N39 | reverse complement strand
TCACTGGGTGGTTTCCTGGGCCGCAAGAGTGATGGCGAGCCCGGCGCCAAAACGATCTGGATCGGCATGCAGCGAACCATGGATGCTGCGTTCATGATCCTGGCGCTACGGGCTGAGGACTCATGACTTCTGTATAAGGAGATGATTTAAGCCGGCCGGCAACCCCGCGAGCGTGTCTCCCCCTTGTCATCCCGGCTCCGACACTCAGAGCGATAAAGAGGGATGGGATAAAGGCTAATATATAAAAATTAAGGTTGAAATAGCATGACCATTTATCTAGGTGGATATGGGGCAGGAAATGTTGGTGATGACTTGATTTTGAAGTCGATCTTGAGTCAGGATCCTTCCGCGACCATTGTCGCCTATGGAAGGCCCGGGCTTGAGCAGTACAAGGAGTATGTTGAATTCAAGAATTTTCTTGCCGATCCGGAGCGGTATATTGAGGGCCATACGACCTTGGTTATGGGCGGCGGCGGGATCTTCTGGTCGCCCGAGCATATTCAAGAGTTACTGATTATTGCGCTAGCCGCAAAGACGGTCGGCTGCAAGCTGCAGATAAGCAGGGTGGGCCTTCATGGATTCCACTACAACATTGCTGCTTCGCGCCATCTTCTGCGTCTTGCCGAGCGCGTTTCCTTTCGCGAGCATGATTCGCTGGATCTCGCGCGGAGGCACCTCGGGTGCGACGGCGCGGTAGTCGAGCCGGACTACGCCTGTGGCATGATTGAACCAGTGCAACGCACCGCGAAGACGGGGAAGTTGAAGGCCGGCATCAATATCGGCTCCACCCGGTTTATCGRCGACGAGCCGTTCTCGATGCACCTGCAGCAGATATATGCCGGGATTGCGCATCAGTTCCGGGATGAGTTGGAACTCTTCTATATTCCGTTCTGCAGCCACGTTTCCGCACACAACCAGAGCGATCTTGCGAAAGCGGATCTGCTCCATTCCGTCTCCAATGGACTGATCAAGTGTGCTGACTTCGCGAGTGTCGATGATTTGCTGGGATTCTGCGCACAATGCGATTTCTTTATTGGCGAGCGTTTTCACATGCATATCGTAGCGCATGCGATGAATATCCCCTTTGTGCCGTTTATCCATAACGAACAGACGAAATATCGGGCGCTCGCGCACGAATATGGGGATGTGCCGACGTATTACGAATTTTCCCAGGCATTCATCATGGACTCCCTGACAAGGCATGTCCGGGAGCTAATTGATGCCGCTTGTGTACCGGTAGCCTGACGGGGAGAGGGGGGTGGGATTTACYTTCCCSCCGGTGCTTCATGCCACGCACCCGGGCTTATCGGAAAAAGGGGCGCAATGCCCCCTTTTATTAATTTCGGAATAATCCCTGATTCTGGGCAAACCATTGATAGCTGTCTCGCAGGCCGTCTTCGAGCGAAATACTCGCCCGCCATCCGAGTTTGCTCAGGCGCGAGACATTGAGAAGCTTCCGCAGGGTGCCTTCCGGCTTGCTGCTATCGAAGCGCAATTGCCCCTTGAATCCGGTGACGCGCTTGACGCTCTCGGCAAGTTCGGAAATCGTGCAGTCTTCTCCAGTTCCAACATTAATGTGCGACTGCATCGGCTCCGTATTGGCCTGGTATGTGGCCGCGTCAAGCTCCATGATATGGACGCTCGCCGAGGCCATATCGTCCACATGTAGGAACTCGCGCATGGGCTTGCCGCTCCCCCAGATCACCACTTCGTCCTCGTGATCCCTGATGGCCTGATCGAATCTGCGCAGCAACGCCGGAATGACGTGGCTGTTTTCCGGATGGAAATTGTCATGCGGTCCGTACAGGTTGGTCGGCATGGCGCTCCGGAAATCGCACCCGTACTGGCGGTTGTAGCTTTCGCATAGCTTGATGCCAGCAATCTTCGCGATGGCATATGGCTCATTGGTCGGTTCCAGCATGCCGGTCAACAGCGAACTCTCGGACATCGGCTGTTCGGTCGCGCGAGGGTAAATGCACGACGAACCCAGGAACAGCAACTTCCTCACGCCGGCGCGATGGGTCGAGTGGATGATGTTGGCCTCGATCATCAGGTTTTCGTAGATGAACTCGGCAGGATAGGTGCTGTTTGCATGGATGCCGCCTACCTTGGCCGCGGCCAGGTAAACCTGATCGATGTGGCGATCGGCGAAGAATGCCTCCACCTCGCTCTGCCGGGTAAGATCCACCTTATCACGGGCGGCGGTGACGATGTTTCGGTATCCCAGAGTTTCGAGCCTTCGCACTATGGCCGAGCCGACCATTCCGCGGTGGCCCGCGACGAAGATTGCGTCGTCTTTGTTGATACTCATGCTTTGTGCTCCAGGGATACGGGAACGGCGTACCCATGCTTTGCGAGCAATGCGTGGCGCTTCGCGACATTCAGATCGTCGGCAACCATCTCTTCGCACATTTCCTGAACCGTGATCTCGGGGCGCCAACCCAGCTTCGACATGGCCTTGCTTGGATCGCCCAGCAGAGTCTCCACCTCGGTCGGCCGGAAGTAGCGCGGGTCAATTCGTACGATTACGTCGCCAACCTTGAGGCCCGGCGCATTTGGGCCCTCGGTGCGCGTTACCACGCCGGTTTCATCGACACCTTGACCTCGGAACTCCAGGGTGACGCCAAGTGCCGCAGCTGCCATGGTGAGGAATTCGCGAACCGAATACTGCAGGCCCGTTGCGATGACGAAGTCCTCGGGTTGCTCCTGCTGCAGCATCATCCATTGCATGCGGACGTAGTCCTTGGCGTGACCCCAGTCGCGCAAAGCGCTGAGGTTACCCATATACAGGCATTCTTCCAGGCCCTGCGCGATGTTGGCCAGGCCACGGGTGATCTTGCGCGTCACGAACGTTTCGCCGCGGCGGGGCGACTCGTGGTTAAACAGAATGCCGTTGCAGGCGTACATGCCATAGGCTTCACGATAGTTGACAGTGATCCAGTAAGCATACAACTTGGCAACTGCATATGGGCTGCGCGGATAGAAGGGCGTCGTCTCCCGCTGGGGAATTTCCTGGACCAGGCCATAGAGTTCCGAGGTCGAGGCCTGGTAGAACCGGCAACTCTTCTCCATACCCAGAATCCTGATTCCTTCGAGCAGCCTGAGCACGCCGAGGCCATCCGCGTCGGCTGTGTATTCCGGTGCTTCAAAGCTGACCGCGACATGGGATTGGGCGCCCAGGTTGTACACCTCGTCGGGCTGCGCATTCTGGAGTATCCGCGTCAGGTTAGACGTATCTGTCAGATCGCCGTAGTGGAGGATGAAGCGCTGATTCCGCACATGCGGATCTTCGTAGATATGGTCGATCCGCTGCGTGTTGATCTGCGACGCACGGCGTTTGATGCCATGCACTTCGTATCCCTTTTCAAGGAGTAGTTCAGCCAGATAGGAGCCGTCTTGGCCCGTGATGCCGGTGATCAGTGCTTTCTTGTTGGAACTCATATTTCGATTATCGGACGCTGCGCTACAGATTTGCGGGGCGTCAAGTCAATTTGCTAGGAGGAGAGTAATTGCGAGGTTCTTGAAGCAACAGTCCGGCTGGATTACAGTCGGCGTCATTGCCGTATACTACTACCGTCAGTGCCCTCAGTTGCCAAAGCTGAGACCATTGCGGAAATTTCGACCGCAGGGCGAGCATTTCGAGATGCCTATGCGCCCGAGTTGCAACGACTTGAAGTGCGCACTCATCGATCGGTTGTACATCCCGAAAACGTTTCTTGGCGCCGACTCCTTCATAGTAAAATCCCGCGAGCCTTGGGCTCACGGCGGCGCGGCGTCTTGCCTGTATCCCGGCAAGTCTCTCTCGTTCGCCCTGGCCGAGCCTAGATTCCCCAAGCAAGGTGTACCGTTCCAGGCCCTCCGCAGCCGGGGCGGCAGATTGAGGATTGGTCCCCACAGCCAATCGTGCGGACCCGATCAAGGCTTCGCCTAATGGTAGGCAATTGCATGAGTTCTGAAACCACTATCGTTCAATCCCTGCGTATCCAGGTCCGGGTAGTCGGAGCACTCCTGATGCGAGAGATCCTGACGCGCTATGGACGGCATAACATCGGATTCCTATGGGTGTTCTTTGAGCCGATGATGTTCACGCTTGGCGTGACTGCCCTCTGGACAGCCACCAAGGCGGCGCATGGATCGAATCTGCCCATCACGGCTTTCGCTGTGACCGGCTATTCCGCAGTCCTGCTTTGGCGGAACTGCGCCAACCGTTGCGCCTTGGCGATCCTTCCAAACCAGAGCCTGCTGTATCACCGCAATGTGCGCGTGATCGATCTGTTCCTGGCGCGGGTTGTACTGGAGATCGCTGGTGCCACCACCTCGTTTGCCTTTCTGCTGCTCCTGTTTATCTCCCTCGGGCTGATGGAGCCACCGGTAGACCTGGGACTGATCTTTGTTGGCTGGGTGCTACTGGCGTTCTTCGGCATCGGGCTCGGTTTTACTGTTGGCGGACTGAGTGAGCGCAGCGAAGCGGTGGAGCGCATCTGGCACACGATTTCCTATTTGTTTTTTCCGTTCTCAGGTGCGGTTTTTATGGTGGAGTGGCTTCCACCCTTGGCCCGGAAAGTTGTCTTGTGGTTTCCGATGGTGCACGGCACGGAAATGATTCGTGCCGGATATTTCGGAGTCAGGGTGAATCCGCACTATGATCTCAGCTATCTCTGTGTTGCCGACCTGATCCTGTTATTCATAGGTCTCGTATCCGTACGCGAGGCCAGCAAGCGAGTGGAGCCGGAGTGATTGACATCAAGAATCTAGGCAAGGGCTACCATACGCGTCAAGGTTGGCGGATGGTACTGCACGATATCAACCTGCGTGTACAGCAGACGGAGAAGATCGGCATCCTGGGACGCAATGGCGCAGGGAAGTCCACCATGATCAGGATGATCAGCGGCGCGGAACTGCCCACATACGGTACCATTCGGCGTGGGATGAGCGTGTCCTGGCCACTGGCTTTTGGCGGAGCCTTCCAGAGCAGCCTGAGCGGAATGGACAATCTGCGCTTTATCTGTCGTGTGTATGGCGCCGACCCAAAAGCCGTCGAACCGTTCGTGCAGGAATTCTCGGAGCTAGGCTACTACCTGCGAGAGCCCGTCAAGACATATTCAGCGGGCATGCGCGCGCGGCTGGCCTTCGCGATCTCAATGGCGATCGATTTCGATTGTTTCCTGATCGACGAGATTGTTGCTGTGGGTGACAGCAGATTTCACGCGAAATGCCACACTGAACTGTTCGAGAAGCGGAAAGAATCTTCGCTGATCATTGTCAGCCACGACCCTGGCTATATTCGTGAGCATTGCGACCATGCGGCCGTCCTTGTGCAAGGAAGGCTTCACGCGTTCGACGAGGTCGATGAAGCCTATGCCTTCTACGAGCAATCAGGGGGTTGAACGCTGTCTCTTTTCGACCACCGACCGGTACACCTCGTCAATCTTCTTCGCATAGGATTCCGGATTGAATTGAAGTGCCTGGCGGACTCCCTTTTCCTCCAAGCCGTGCCGCAGATCGTCGTTCGCGTCGATGGCTCTCATGGCTTGTGCGAGCGCGCGCGTATCGTAGGGGTCGACCACCGAACAGGCGTCGCCGGCTACCTCCAGCAAGCTGCCGATCCTCGAAGTGATTACGGCGGTCCCAAGCGTCATTGATTCGAGCACGGGCAACCCGAAGCCTTCGTAAAGGGATGGGAAGATGGTCGCTTTGGCTCCACGGATTATCGTCGTCAAAAGCGGCAGCGGCAGGTACTCGAGTCGCAGGATACGGCTTTGCACCTGGCCCGGAAGCGCGCCAATCGTCTTCAGGAGCCGCAGCTCCTCATCCGACTTCCATCCCGGTGCTCCGACGATTACCAGGGGCAGATTCACCCCGCTGCCAAGATATGCCTCGATAAGTCGATTGATATTCTTCTTGGGCTCGATCGCGCCAAAGAACAGGAAATATCCCTTATAAGAGAGATTGAAGATTCCTGATAGCTCCTGACGTACCGTCGCCTCGTCTTTCTCGGTCGCGGCTTTCGGTAGAGATACCGCCTGAAAGGTATTCGTTACCTTATCCGGGTCGGCATCCAGTAGATTGATGATGTCCATTCGCGAGGTTTCGGAAACGGTGACGATGTGATCGGCGGTGTCAACGAGTCTTTTGCAGAGAGCGTAGTAGTTCCGCTTGTGGTCGAGCGTGGTATGCGGCAGTCTCAGTGGCACCAGATCGTGCAGCGTATAGATGTTGAGCGCACCTTTGGCGCGTATGGGCAGGGGATAGGTCCAGTGCGCAATGTCTACTTGTGGCAAGGCCACGCTTGCGAACCTGTTGAACCACCTGAAAGTCCGGTGGGACCGCTTGTATAGATCCGGACTGTTCCAGAGCCTGTCGAATTTCGGAAGGCGTGCCTTGAGCGAATCATATAGAACACTTCCTGAGATTGGCACTTCATCGACGCGGCATCCAAGGGGTGCCGAGAGTGCTTCGCCCACCATGCGCGGGATACCCCCGATACCCGCCTTTTTCCGCATCGCCCCGTCAAAGAAGGCAATCTCGCTCAGCAGAGGATTCTTGGAGCGCGTAGACCTGCCGCCATAGAGCAAATCGATCCGATAGCCGACGCTTCGGGCGGCCCTGCACAGATTGCTGCCGTAGGTGGCAACGCCTGTCCCCTTCTCGAGGCCCAGGTTGTATCCATCTACCATTACTGATGGCATTGAGTGAATCCTCTCTTGATCGGGTATTTCTTGAAGTGCATTTGGTCGGGGGGCTGTCTGGGGGGGGGGGGGCGATATTGGCGGGAATCCGACGGTAATCGCTATTCGATAGCCAGCCGTACGTTCGCACCGATGGTGCGGCCATCTTGCGGATTACCCAGGTACGGGCCTGCGAGCAGATCGAAATCCGTTTCGACGAAGATCCAGTGAGTCCCTGCTTCAAGGCGCAGCGCAAGTTCCGCAGGCTTGTCGGTCACATCGATGTGATACGCGTCATTGTTCCCGTACAGATCGACGCGATATGTCTGCGGACCGGCGTGCTTTGTATAGATCGGACGCAGAGATAGCCTGACCACGGCATCCCGGCTGGTGGTGACCACGACCGCGGATTGCGTGTTCCCGTGTCCATCAACCGGAGCGGTCCAGCCATCCGGGAAGCGATTGACAAACAGCACGGTTGATGACTGATAGACCTCGTACTCGCGAGTGAGACGATTCGGGATCGTCCATTTCTCCGCGATCATGTCGGCGACGCTGTCCGGTACGCAGTTGCAGCAGAACAGGTCATCCACCGGATGCCCATGCATGAGAAGGACGCGTAGCTGCGAATAGGAGTGCAGTTCATAGAGCCGCAGATCTCGCCCCATGAAGAAAACGTGCTTGAAGAGTTCCCGCAATTGCGCAAAGAGCGAGGCCGAGGATGACGGCTTCCCCCGATTGGCTTCTCTCGCAGCGTGGGCCTCGACGTTCATCTCGCAGACCAGGAGTATCTCGGGGTTTGCTTTCAATAGCCGTTTCGCGCCCGACACCACCTGCTGTTCGGAGCCTTCGACATCGATCTTGATGAAGTCGATGCGCGGGTTCTGCAACTCATCCCACCAGTCATCCATGGGTCGTACCTGCACCCTGCCACCCACCTGGAGGGAAGGATCCAAAGCCGGCGCAATGGCTTCCCGCGCGCTGGCGCCGATGCTGGCTCGTCCAAGCTCTGCTCTATCTGCGTATATGGTCGCAATACTGGCATCCTCGCCGAGCGCGAACTTATACGGTGTAACGTTGCTGCTCGCATTCAGCGCGAGGTTGTGCAGGAGCAGCGAGTAGGTCAGCTCGACCGGCTCGAAGGCATACACTCTGTGCGCGCAGCGCGACATAGCGATGGCGTTGATGCCTACGTTTGCACCGACGTCCACGCACGTCCACGATTCGCGGATGGTCCGCCTGTAAAGATCGAGTTGCCACGGCTCCCAGGTCTGCTCGCGTTGTACCGCCGTCGCAATATTCCGGTCGAGTTCGTCGAAGACAATGGCATAGCTGTCTTCTTTGAACCGGATAGTCAAAGCCATAGCATTTTCCATAGACGCATCGTGTTCCATCGCGCAGTGGTTTCCGAGCTAGGCTCAACCCTGTGCGCGGAGGCTTCCAGGATGCTCGCTGTATTGTTCAACCAGGGAACTTGCGGACTCCGCTAGCGAACCTGGCAGGCGCAGCGGAAGATTCCGGAATGACCGAATGCTTCTCGATGTCCGGTCTAGGAACTCATGCCAGTGATGATCGTGCTTCTTTGGATAGATCAGGAACCCGGCGAGGTGCGGCAAGTTGTTCCGAGGCTGGTCCTGGGGGCAGGTCCGGCCGATACGGACGCTGTACATGGCCGCTCCGGACCTTGACATATGGGTGACGGGTTCGGCCTCGAGCTCTGCCCATGTCAGTGCCGGTGAGGCGTCGTCAGTGCTGCCTTCAGCACGATACAAGAGGGCCTTGCACGCGACCACACCCTCGGGAGGGAAGGGCAGGCAGAACTGAATCTGTGCGTCGCCATCGAAGATGGCGGTACCAAGTGAATTGGTGGCGCCCCATCCAGCCCCAAGAAGCATGCTGCGACCCTCCGCCTCGCTGTATTGCCGTGCGGTGCCGGCAACCTCCTCGCTACCGTAGTAGACGCCATAGCGTGCCGCATTCGCAGGGATGACGGGCGGTGCGAAGTGTTTCGACGCCGTGAAAATCGTATTGAGCGCCTGGATCCACGGGGTATGTAGTCCATCTTCGATTCGGTGGGTCCCCTGCGCTAGCGAGGGCTGCGTGTCGGATGGGCGGGCAGCGGATGGCAAAGTCTCGGCATTGACCGGGCCATGATCGGTAAAGTATGACGCGCTCGCTCCGATGACTTGGAGTACTCGCCGATTGCCTGCGTGGCATAGCACTTCCGCCCCTTGTGCGAGCGCATGCGCGGCCCAAATGTCGCCATCGGGGCGCGACTGGGGGATGAGGAGCGTTTGGATGCGCGCGCTGGTGAGATCGTGCCATGCTTCGGCAGGCGCGATTCGCGCTCTCGGGTGCATGGCGTCGGCCGCTTGGCAGCGGAGCGCGGATTCGTCGCATGGAACTCTCGACGAGATTATTTGGCCCGCAACATCGCTGTGGCGCAGCGCGCTCATTTGCATGTCGAGGGCGAGCATGTCGTGGGCGTCTTGAGGCTCGAGGACCAGGATGCGGTTGCCGGCGCGGGCGCGCGCAACGGTTGCTCGTGGTGTGTCGCCGGAGGGTCTTGGATCAAGTGCAAAGACCATCGATTGGCTGCGGCCGACCCGGCGGGCAATATCCTCGGCTAGTTCGCGGTCTTTACCGTGACACACCAGAAGTGCCGTTGCATGTTTTTCAAGGATCTTCAGGATCTCGACGCTGTCCGAGCTGCCCGGACCGGCAGCGGCTGCATCGCGAACAACACCAAAAATCCGCATGCCCAGTTGGGATCGGGCCGCGCAGAGCAAGCGGATCAGGTCCGTTGGCTGGGTGCGGCGGCAATTCACGCCGGTGACCAGATCGGTGTGTGCGAATCTGCCTGTTGGCAAGGCCGCTGCCTCGCGTCCGTCTACGATGTCGCCATCAAAGGTGTAGCGCAGAAAGCGGCCAGCCTCCTGATCGAATACAACTGGGGTTATGTCAAAATGCTTCGAACTGGCGATGCCGAGGTCAACAAACCATTTCTCCTCGGCGCAGAATTGGCCGGTGCCCACGAGGCGATGGTACCGCGTGCAGTCCCAGAGGAGCCGGCGTTCTGGCTCAGAGTGGGTTGTCAGTTCCAAGGGGTCGGCTGCCCAGTCGCCCTCGTGGCCAAGCAGCCCAAGCGCCGTTAGTTCTTCGCGAGCATTGATGTTCAGCCGATCAAGCAGGAACGACCGCCGGTACCAGGCAATGGCATCGTCCATCCGCTGGGCCACTTTATGCAAGTGGCCGATATGCAGCGCTGTGTCGGCAGAGTCCGGATCGAGCTGGATGGCCGTCTGGTAAGCGGTTTCAGCACCAGCCAGGTCTCCATGTTCCTTGCGCGCATGACCCAGCTGGACCCAGATACTGGACAGCGAGGGTTTGGCGGCAACGACGCGCTCGTAGTAAGCAATGGCCGAGCGCCATTGCTTTGCCTCTCGCGCCTGGTCACCTGAGCGGATAAGGTTACCGACCTTACTGCCGAAAGCGATCTTCAGATTAAACATTTGGGTGTTCTGCTCCAAGCGGTCAAACGAACTCAACGCGCGCTATGCCCCACGACTCTCGTGTCGAGGCCGCCGATGCATCTGCTCCAGGCAGGATCTGGATGCGTAGCGTGTTACTTCTCTTGAGCGAGTGCACGGGGACATCGTGTGCGACCACCCCCACATTCTCTGTGAACGAGCCAGATCCGATCGACCAGCCGTTAAGGATGACGAGATACCGGGCGGCCTGGCCGGCGGTGCCGAATGACTTGTAGGCGATCTGCATCTTGCTGGTGGCGCCCAAGGTCGGGTCGAGCGAGAAGCCTAGTGTCAGGCCGTCTCCGGTCACCCAGGCGCAATCGTCCTCGACGTTGACAACACCCTCCACAATGTGGCGAAGACTTTCACTGGTCGAAGGCTCGAACTTGTTTTGATCGAGCCAGGGCATGGAAGAAAGTTGCTCCAGATATTGTTCGGTCGCGCTCTTCTCGCGCCGGCGGAGCTGGGGGGAAATGCTGCCGTCGGCCTCAAGGCGCTCGATTGCCTCGCTCCCGCCGAACGCCTCCAGATACTGGAGGTTGCTCAGCAGGAACGCGCGATACTGTTCCAGTCCCGCACTGTAGTGAGCGATCAGGCTCCTGGCGAAGTCGGCTGCATTAGGTCGCTTGGCAAAGACCGGTTTTGGGGTGGTGCGGATGAAATCGAGCAGGTCGGCTTGCGAAGCAATCCACTTTTCGTAGCCCATCTGCGCGGTCTTCCACGCCATGCGGCCCATTGCCTCCGCGCGTCCATGCAAATCGGTGTAGCTGGCCTGATCTGGGTTGAACAGGACGCCGTTGACCCAGTTTGCTATATATTCGTCGTGAGTCGCGCCGTCGGCTGCGAACACGAGGAAACCGCGGCTCATCGCTTCCAGGAACGCCATGCCAATGCCCTCGGTGCGGCGAGGGGCGATGAATACGTTACACGTGTCAAGCAGGCGCGCGTAGTCGTCCGGCGATTTGAACCAACTGGACGTGGTCAGCTCGTAGCCAGACATACTCCGCTGCATATAGGCGCTGGATATGCACTTTTCATCGTCTGGCGTGTCATGCACATGCAGGCTGTCAATCTGAGTGCCGAGAAGGCGTTCCACCATATTCAGGTTGATACCGTGCTCCGGGCGGCGCTGCCAAAGAAGAACTTTGAGCTTATCAAATTTCTTCAGGCGATTCTCCCCGACCGGCGGCTTGAAATATTTGACAAGCAGCGAGTCTCCGCCACAGCGGCCGATCTTTGCGTGAAGGCGCCGGCTGAAATTGATGAAGCGCGCCTGTCTGGCCCAGAGCCAGTGGAGATCCGGCATATTCGCTGAACCGTCATACATGGGAATCACGATGACGCGCATACCCATGGCCAAGAAGATGGGAGCCAGGTAGTCCATCTGCCAGAGCACCGCGAGATCCTCCTGTGTATCCTCTATCGAGTCCAGCAGGCGCGAGGGCTCGTCAGGGTCAACGTAGAGTGTGCGCAACTCAAAGGAGCGCGCCAGCAAGGCGCGAAAGAACTCGCTGGAGCGAGTCTTCTCATGAAAGATGTGGTCAATAAAAAGTATTTTCATAGTGCAACTCGAAACCATCGCTCATAGGAGCCGTCCATGTCCGCCGTCAGCCGGTGACGGGCCTGGAGAGCACGTTGGGCAACGTGCTCACGATCTTCCTGCTCGAGCCCGATGACCGCATTCGCCATTTCCTCGAGCGACGAGCATACGGTACCAAGGCCGTAGTATCTGATTTGCTCGGAGAATGCCATTCGATCCAGCGAGATAACCGGACGTCCGAAACAGGCGGCTTCCATCAGCGCCGCGGAGCCGCGTAGTTCGTACACGATGTGATCATATGGCAGCAAAATGACGGATGCATTTCTGTAGTGCCGGATCATTTCCCGCTCGGATATCATCGAGGACAGCAATTCAACTCCCGGCATTGCGTAGAGCTGCGATATATAGCCATCGTGGTGAACTGCATCGCGGTCGGGCAGGTTTTGGACGACGAACTGAATGGCCAGATCGGGGTCACGTTGTCGAATCGACAGGAAGAGCTCGCGCAGCAAGAGAAAGCCCTTGTCGTATCGTGCCGATCCAGGGCAGAAACATATCATCGGACCTGCCGGGGGGAATGGGAATGCCGTCGCGATGGTGGGATAGGGCGTTACCGCGACAGGCGCGCATAGCAACGCAGCGAGACGATCGGCGAGCTTCGGGGTTTCGGCTGAAAGCGCGATGCGGGCTCCGGCGGCGCGCGCGATGACAAGCCGGCGAAGCAACTCGCGCTCGGGGTCGCGGTAGGTGCGCGAAGCGTTCTCCATGACACCGATGAAGCGCAGGAAGATCTTGGGCTGTCGGGCTATGGGTTGTTCCGCCAGCGCGTTCAGGAGTCCAACGACGCCGTATATATCCAGACTGGGGAAGAAGAGCGTATCGGTATTATCTATTCCATAGCTCTGGATGAGCCGCTTCGCATCTCGGGTTGCCTGCGCTTCGAGTGGGTCCGCGAAGCCGCTTGCGCTTTCTGCGCCGAGTTTGGGAGCCGTTGCAATGGAAATATATTCGCGATAATAGAAATCGTAGAACGGGACGAAGCCATATTCGTCGACCGTTTTTTCTGGCAGGTGTTTGCAGCACAACGRCACGATCTCTTCAAATACGTCGGAAAACGCATTCGAAAAATAATTCAATGCAGCGACATTGTGGCCAAAAGGTTGCGCGCAAACCGGATCACAGATAAACAAACGCACAGATAGACTCCAACGCTAAGGCGAATGATGAATTGACTTGGTTGAGCAGCTCGTCAACGGCAAAATGGCGTGGAAAGCTTAAGGGCCCCGCCACCAGTTGCGCATGCATTCCTAAAGAATGGCAAGTGCGGGAGATGGGGGTGGGCTGCGTCGACTCGGGCGCGTCCGGCGATAAAGGACCGTATTACTTGAACGTATTGACCGTGGTTACCACCGGATAGGCCACGGAGAACACCACGTTCAGGAATTTCTGAAGCTCCGCGATCGGGGCGTTCGAAACATACAGGAGATCCCTGTTGTCCATCGGAAAGGTCTGAGCCACGAAGAAGCTGCCCGGGTCCTTCAGGTTGATGCGGTAGACCACCGGCACCTTGCCGTTCTGCGTGGTGCGCACGGGCTGATTGGGCCAGGCCAGGGCGGAGGCGTCCTCAAAGCGGAAAACGAACACGCCTTGCGCGTCGGAGCGGGCGTCTTCAAGGCCGCCGGCGCGGGCGATGGCCTGGGCCAGCGTGATGCCTTGCGCTTCGAAGTTGACTTCCTGGTTTTTTCCTGTCGCGCCCAGCGCGGTAAAGCTGAGAGGCTGATACAGGGCGGTTACAACGTCGCCTGCGCGAAGCGGCACGTTCTGGCGGGGGTCGCGGATGATGGTTTGCAGCGGCAGGGCTTGGACTTCGCTGCCGCGGGTGACCTGGATGGTCGTCTTATCCACGGGCTGGCGAACGCCTCCCGCGCTTGCGACGGCGTCCAGCAGGCGCTCGCCGCGCGGGGTGAGCTGCATGCGGGTACTTGCGCCGACGTCGCCGACCACTGTCACATAGGAAGTGACATTCTTTGACAAACGTACCAGAACTTGCGGTTGGTTCGCCTTGCCCTTCAGAGCGGCGGTAATGGCTCGCTCCACCTCGGTGGTGGTGCGGCCGGCTGCCTCGATCTGGCCAGCAAACGGGATATTGATCTGGCCGTCGCCGCTGACCATTTGCTCAGGCAGGACGGTGACGCGTGCATTGGTGGGCGCAACCCGGGGATCCATCGCCGAGGCGCCAAACAGCGTGGCAGGCGGTGCCTCCCAGACGGAAACTTCAAGAGTGTCGCCGACGCCAAGCTGTTGCTGGAATTGTGTTTTGTTGCCCAGGGTATGGACAAAGTCGCCGGGCTGGCGCACTTTCAGCAGTCGGTGTGCGACATCTTCCGTGACATCGACGATCTGGATGCCCGCAGTAACCGATGCCTGGATGGAGTCCTGTACCTGAGACTTGGTGGGACCAGAGGATGGGACGAAGGAACAAGCGGTAAGGCTGGCTGTGCTGATGGTCGACACGGCCACCAACAAGGCGGTCAGGCTACGCATTCTGAGGTGATTCTTATCGAGAGGCTGGGCGAATTTTTGCAATTATGGCATGTTCATAGCTAAAATACGCGAACTTGCCGATAATCTCATTCGTGGCCTTGTTGGAATATTCTCACACACCCGTTTGCGCGTTCCCTCGCGCAGTTGCACATTGATTCCCATATACCTGGACGTTACGCGGCTCTTGGATCGACTGGCCAAGCGTGTGCTGCCTACTGGCGTGGATCGCGTTGGTCTCGCGTACGTCAGGCACTATTCGCACCGAGCGCGGGCTGTGCTGAGCGAGCGCGGCATCCACATCGTGATGTCGGAGCGCGAGTCGGCACGAGCGTTCGAGATGCTGTTGAACCAGGACTTCACCCGCTCGTGGGGTGCCAGGGCCCTCATGGTGCTGGCTGTTCTCGGCGGCCTGAGACGTGACCGAGCTGGTCCAGGGGTACTGCTGCATACCAGCCATTCGGGGATGGAGTTCGTCCGATATTTCACGGCGATGAGGAAGCGTGAGATTCGGCCCGTATTTATGGTGCACGATTTGATCCCGCTCACGCACGCCGAGTATTGCCGCCCCGGTGTGCTGGCAATGCATCACAGAAGAATGAGCGTGGCATCCGCTCACGCGGCAGGCATCATTGCCAATTCCCAGTCGACCTTGGATTCCCTTGCGGAGGAGTTCCTCCGAGCCGGCTGGACCGTACCCAGAACGGTTGTCGCCCGCTTGGCCTCGGGCGTGGCCGCCGGCACGCCCGGCGCGCGACCTCTCCCGCAGCCCTATTTCGTCATGCTCGGCACCATCGAGCCTCGCAAGAATCATTGGTTTGCCTTGCATATTTGGCGCCGCCTGGTTGAAATCCATGGAGAGCGCGCGCCGACACTGGTTGTCATCGGGCGACGCGGGTGGGAGTGCGAGAACGTAGTCGATATGCTCGAACGCTGCGCGCCACTGCGTGGCAAGGTGATCGAGGAAGGCGACTGTTCCGACGAGCGTTTGCACAATTATCTGCACCATGCGCAGGCGCTGCTGTTTCCCTCTTTCGTGGAGGGATACGGCATGCCGTTGGCCGAGGCGTTGGCGCTCCGGGTGCCGGTGATCGCCAGTGACCTGCCTGTTTTTCGTGAAATTGCGGCGGACATTCCCGAATATCTTGACCCGCTTGACGGTCCGGGCTGGATGCGTCGCATCATGGAGTACGCAGTGACGGCAAGCCCGGCGCGCGTGGCCCAGTTGGCGAGAATTGGGAGTTTTCGCGAGCCAACCTGGCGGGAGCATTTCGACGTGGTGGACCGATTCCTCGAGGAGTTGGCGTAGATGGCCGGGGCGGGCGCAAGCGGAGGGCCACCGCAGCAGGCTGCACTCGATCCACGCGATTTGACTCGTAGTTGGTGCACGCCGGTTTCTTGGGCGGGTCCCCGGAAAGGCGTGTGGGCCGATCGGCCGACTGGTTGGGCGATGCTCGGCTTTGTGCGCCTCGGTCGCAGCGCGACGCCAGCCTTGTTGCCTGGTCCTATCTGGTCTTCGGGCAGGAATGGTCTTCCGGTGTTGTCGTGGTTTGAACTGAGTGGCCGAGGCAAGGCGGGCACCCTGATGGAGCAGGCGGTGGCAGAGGCGCTGGAGCACGATAGTCCCTCAGGCGCGGCTTCTTCGGAATCATCTGACTTGATGGCGCGAGTCTTAGCCGCCTGCGCGGAGGCTGCCTGCGATGCCATACCTTCGTGCGCACCGGAGCTGGCGGCATTGAGCAATAGGCCACGCGTGTTGCTTGTTGACCAGGCTTGTGGTGATAGAGGCGATGGGGCTGCGTTCGAGCGGATGCTGGCTGCCGCGCTAGCGGAGCATCCTGCGGCGGAATTCTGGATCTGGCCGGCATCGGGCGGCAAGCGCGGCCACTTGGCGCGCTTGCCCGGATTGCCCGCCGGTATTCGCAAAATCGACTATGGCTTCAGCCTTTTTGCGACGCTGCCACATGTTGATCATTTCTATACCGTCAGCGCACCCGAGGGCATGCAGGCCTTGTTGGCCGGCGTGCCGGTGCATGTGCATGGCAGGCCTTTCTATGCTGGCTGGGGCCTGACCCACGATGAGCTGGCAATGCCTGATCGACGTGCCAGGCCAACGCTTGGCGCGCTGTTCGATGTGGTTTATCTACGTCTTGCACGCTACTTCGACCCGGAAACCCACCGCGCCGGCACGCTGGCGCAGGTGCTTGACAGCATCGAACTGCAGCGTAACGTAAGCAGCCGCTACGCGGATTGCGCACAGGTGGCGGGCCTGGGGTTCCGGCTCTGGAAGCGGCATTTTGCCACGCCGTTCCTCTTGGCGGGCGGTGGTGAACTCCGCTGGTCCGGATTGCAGGCTGAGGTCAGGCCAGGCGAACTTGTGGCGTTATGGGGAGCCAAAGGCGACGATGGCATACCCTCGGGTACTCCCGTGCTGCGAATGGAAGACGGCTTCTTCCATTCCGAGGGGTTGGGATCCGACATGAATGYGCCCTGCAGCCAGGTGGTGGACCGTCTGGGACTGTACTTCGATGCGCGCCGGCCAAGTGAGTTGACGCACATCCTGAACGACGCCAATTTCGGCGCGGGCGAACTGGTACGTGCGGCACGGCTGCGCGAGTTGGTCGCTCGGCTGGGCGTAACTAAATACAACCTTGGGAGGCGCGAGCCTGCCTGGCCGGCGCCGTCCGGTAAGACGGTAATCCTGGTGCCGGGCCAGGTGGCGGACGATGCTTCGATCCACTTTGGCACTGGGACGTTTAACACTGCTGAGGCACTGCTCGAAGAGGTGCGCCGGCGAAATCCGGAGAGTTTTATCGTTTACAAGCCGCACCCCGATGTCTTGTCCGGCAACAGGGCGGGATTGGTGCAGGCGCGCGAACTGTCCGACATCGTCGATGCCGAGGCCGACTTGTTGTCGCTTGTCGATCGCGCTGATGAAGTGCACGTGTTGTCTTCTCTCGCGGGCTTCGACGCACTACTGCGCGGCAAGCGCGTATTTACCTACGGCCTGCCATTCTATGCGGGCTGGGGACTGACCGAGGACGCGCTGCCGCAGCCTTGGCGGCGGCGGAGGCTAACGCTGGACATGTTGGTTGCCGGCGCGCTGCTGCGCTACCCGATCTACTGGGATTGGGGTACCGGGTTGTTTACGACGCCAGAGGCGGTCGTGCGCAAGCTGGGGCAGACGGCAGGGCGCCCAATGGTGCCGATTGCCGGCGACCGCGGCCGCCCGCTGCGCAAGGTCTGGCGCTGGTGCCGCAACGCTGTACGGTATGGATGCTGGGCATGGAGCCGGCGCAGGCCGAGACAGGCCCGTTGATTTTCTGGTGGTATTTGGGAACCAGCCTTGCATCAGAACAGGGTGGTCCTCGTTGATCGAGTCTTAGTCCTTGTGGGAGTTGGCATGAACATTCATCCCGTCATTCTCTGTGGCGGCAGTGGGACCCGTCTGTGGCCCATGTCTCGCGGTGGTTATCCGAAGCAGTACCTGAAACTTACCGGCGAAAACACGCTGGTGCAGCAGACAGCGCTACGCCTGCGAGGAATCGCGGATGTGGCCGCGCCCATCGTCATCACCAACGCGGAGCAGCGCTTCCTGGTTGCCGAACAGTTGCGCAGCGTCGACGTGACGCCGTCGTCGATCGTGCTGGAGCCGGCTGGGCGCAATACCGCACCCGCAGTGGCCGTGGGGGCGTTGCTCGCACTGAAAAAAACAGCGGAAGCACTTCTGCTCGTATTGCCTTCCGATCATGTGATTCTGGACGACAGCGTGTTCGGCAAACTGGCCATGATTGCGGCGGGCATCGCCAAGGACAGCTACCTGGTGACATTCGGCATCGAGCCGACCGAGCCGCATACCGGCTATGGCTATATCCGCCGTGGCAAAGACCTGGTTGCCGAGGATGGCGCCTACCTGGTCGAACGCTTTGTGGAGAAGCCGGACGCCGCCACGGCCAGGTGTTTCCTAGAGGAGGGTGGCTATTACTGGAACAGCGGTATGTTCATGCTGAAGGCTTCGACCTATCTGGAAGAACTGCGCTGCCACGAGCCGGAAATTCTGCGCCAGGCGGAACTTGCCGTGGAGGCCGGCAAGCGCGATGCAGACTTCCTGCGGCTTGACCCCGAGGCGTTCAGTGCCAGCCCGAATGTGTCGATCGACTATGCGGTAATGGAAAAGACCGAGCGGGCCGCGGTAGTGACCGCGGCTGGCCTGGGCTGGAACGATATCGGCTCGTGGACGGCGCTGGCCGATATCGCTGCTCCCGACGACAGCGGTAACGCGTTCTTCGGCGATGTGTTGAGCGAGGACGTAAGCAATACCTATGTGCGCGCGGAGCATCGCATGGTCGCCGCTGTTGGCGTGAAGGATCTGGTGATTGTGGAAACAGCCGATGCCATCCTGATCTCGCACCGCGACAAGGCACAAGACGTTAAGAAGATCGTCGAGCAGTTGAATCGCTCGGGCCGGCGGGAGTCGGTCACGCACCGGAAGGTCTTCCGCCCCTGGGGCTCGTATGAAGGCATCGACCAGGGTGATCGCTTCCAGGTCAAGCGCATCGTGGTCAAGCCGGGCTCGTCGCTCAGTTTGCAGATGCATCACCATCGGGCGGAGCATTGGATCGTCGTGCGCGGAACCGCCAAGGTTTTCAATGGGGACGAGGTGCTGTTGCTCTCGGAAAACCAGTCAACCTATATTCCGCTCGGCGTCACGCACCGGCTGGAAAATCCTGGCAAAATTCCGCTCGAATTGATTGAGGTCCAGTCCGGTTCTTATCTTGGCGAAGACGACATAGTGCGCTTCCAGGATCACTACGGGCGCGTCCAGTGATTGTGAGTGATTGAGGTAAGGGCTGGTCCCGCTCCGATGTCATCCGACATCTGATCGCCAGGCCAGTCAGTACCAGGTTTCGGAAGCTGCAATGTTCATGGTTTCAGCGTCTGCTGGTCGACGACGGGACCGAGTCGCACAGGAGCGGCATCAAGCATGAGGTCGCGGCGTTCACGGAGTCCAGCGAAGCGGTTCCTGACGTTGCCTGGAAGGCCATGCTGGATGCATGGTACGAGAGCGGAGAAGGGCAGGTTGTCCTTCTCGACTTGTTCGGCCGGCTCTGGGCGAAGATGGAGGATATCTCGCAGTGGGCCATGCCCGCGCACGACCGCCGCCACCCCATGTACAAGGTGCCGGCGAGTTCGATCGAGTATATCCAGGCAGAACGCGTCCGCGGGTATGAGCGGGTTGGTGTTTTCGGTGCGCTGCTTCACAATCAGGGTCGTTGGGCGGAGGAGCGTATTTTTGTAGGGCCCCGGCGGGGGGACTCCACGCCCGGCTGGTTTTTTTGCTGGCTCAGGAGTTGATGGCACTTGCCGATTCCCCCGAGTTGCGGAATCAGGTCTTGCGCGCGGTGGCGCAGCATACAAAGGGCGCGGTCCCGGCTGATCCGATGGTGACCAAGCCGACTGTATCTCCAGACCGGGATCAGTTGTATGGCGTGGAGATCATTCTCAGATTGATGCACCATCTGCCGAAAGATGCAGGAGAGTTGGCGACGATGCTTCCCCCGGCGCACGAGAGATCATCCGTCCTGGATTGTCTCATGCACATCTGGGAGAACCTCCTGCCTGGGCCTCTCTTCTCCCGCCGGGATCACGTCGACAGGCTGCGCGGTATCCTCGGCACCTTCATTTTGATGGCGGAGGACCGCGAATCCAGTCAAGCCCGACTTGCTAAGGTGCGTTTCGCCAAACTGCCGGGTGGTTTCCCCTTTGAGGGGGCCTGCGCAAGCGCGGAGAGGTTTCGGCTAGCTGCCTAGCTTCGCTTGCGCACACGATGCAAACGTTCTTTGTAGCACCAAACCTGGCTCCCGGCGAGCGATTCATGACGGCAGCGCTCGCCAAGGCGGAAGCCAAACCGTCGCGCCGGAACAGGCCGGGCCGGTCGCGGGTGCCCAACCTCGCGAAATTCAGAGCATCCCAGTCCGCGAGGCATGCATGGGAATAGAAGAACCATTTTCGCTCCCCTCAAAACCCAAACACCCGCACCCCCACCGAAGCCAACCCATAATACTTATCCAACCGGCTAGCCGTAGCCGCGTTATACAAAAGCGGCACATACCCAACAAAGCTGTTCTGAAACCCCTGCACCCGCAGGAAGATTTCAAAGTGCTTCACGGGCGCATACGAAAGCTCAAGCCCGACCGTCTGGTTGAAACGCACCTGCGGCATACCATAGTTGCTGAGCCGGTCGTCGATTCCATTGCGAAAGAGGTATTGAAAATGGTAGCCCGCCATTACGCCGAAGTGATTATATTCCCAGCGCCACGAGCCGCCAATCGCCAGGAAGGGCGCCGTGTAATGGAAGTCGCGGCTGACATCGACGCCATACTGGCTGGCGTTGGCTGAGAGTTGGAGGTTGCTCACTGTAGCGCGGCCAATCCGACAGGGATTCATGAGGGTCGCGGTAGCCATGTTGTTCGATCCTGCTTGCACATTGAAGCTGCAGTTGCCTTGCTGGTATGTTCCGTGGAAGTCGCCGGCCGTCACCCAGCTGAAGCCGCCGGTGATAAAGGCACTAAGCAAGTTGCGCTCCCACAGCCTGCCTGAATAGATCAGGTCTGCTTGTGCTTGCACGTCGTTGGGGTGCGCGATGCTGACGTTGCTGAATTTGGTTCCATTGATCCGGGTCGTCGTACTGCTCGCCAGACCGCTGGAGTAATCACCCCAGGCGGAGAGTTTTAGCGTCAAATTGCGTTCGCCCTCGGGGGCAACCAGGATGCCGTAGTGCACGGCCAACTGCCAGCTATTGATGTTGTCGGTATCTTTCTCAAACTTGAGATTGCGCCGCCAGTAGGTGGCCTCCACCGACCATGTCGGGGAAAACTTGTAGCCGATAGCCAGGCGGCCACCGCTATAGTCGCCGGTGCGGTCGACGGTATCCTTATGATCGCGCAGGTTGAAGACGTCGAGCGTCTTGTTGAAGGCGTCGTAGCTGGATTCGACTCGCAAGCCGCTCGGGTTTCCGGTAATGGGCTCCGCCTGCAGGAATTCGTCTTCCATGGCGGCGCTGACTTGGCTGGATAACAGCGCGGCCCCGATGGCAACGGCGAGGCAATCCGCGCGCGCGCGGTGTATCGTGCGGCTGGAAGCCATACTATCCCCCCGGTGTTGGCTTTTACCTTTTTCGCGGATGGCCCGGCACGCAGGAGCCCGCGCTTTGTGTTTTCACTTTAGTGCCTTTCGCCTCGGCGTCGAGGGATCCGAGGGCGGGGAGTGTTTGCCAGCGCACGTAGATTGGTTCCAGGGGATCACCGAAGACCGAAATGGCGGGAGCCCGGGCGGCCATTGGCTTTGTAGTCCTGCACCCGATAGTCCGCCGCCGCTCAGTTCGCTAAACTACCTGCCGTGAGGGCCAGACTCGCGGCCCCATCAGGCCCGCAAAGCCGCCCCGGAGCGGCGCGGGCCGGCCAGGCCGCGCCCCCCTACCAGGAGCTTTTCAGATGCAGAAAACCATTCGTCTTTCTCCCGGCGCGCTGGCTGCGCGCGCCGCCGCCGCCGTCATGCTTGCCGCGGCCCTGGGCGCTTGCACCACATCGCCCGCGCCGGATTCGCCCGGCGCCGGGGTCAGCCTGAACCAGGCGCAGACCGGCGGCCCCAGCCGMTGGGAGCTGGTGCGCTGGCAGCAGGCCGACGGCACGCTCAAGCCCATCCCGCACGGCGATAACGGCGAGCCGATCATCTTTGAATTCAATAGCGGCATCGATTCGGCGCAAGGCACCGTCAGCGGGTACAGCGGCTGCAATCGCTTTACCGGCGGCTACGGCAAGACGGCAACGGGCATGCGTTTCGACCGGCTGGCTGGCACGCGCATGGCCTGCGTGCCGCCGCGCGGCGATCTGGAGTCCGCGCTGCTCAAGGCCATGCAGTCGCCGTTCACTACCGTGGGCACGCAGCCGTCGGCCGGGTCGACGGGACGCCAGATCATCTGGAAGACCGCCGACGGCGACCTGCTGCAATTCATCGAGCGCGAAGGCGTGGGCAAGCGCGGCGCCAGGCTGGATGCGCAGGCAGCGGCCGGCGGCGTCGAGAAGACGGTGTACGTGGATTCGCAGCGGGTGGAGTGCTCGGGCGTGGGCCGGCAGACGTGCTATCGCGTGCGCGACAACCCCAGTGCGCCGTGGACGCTCTGGTATGGCCCGATCGAGGGACTGGATTTCGAGCCGGGCATCGCATACACCTTGCGCGTGCGCGAGACGCGGGTGGAGAACCCGCCGGCGGACGCTTCGGCTATCCGATGGCAGTTGTTGAGCGTGGAGTCCCGTACGCGGGCCAACTGAGCGGCGCCAGGACGCTGGGCCAGCAAGCAAAACGCCGCGGTCGAAGCCGCGGCGTTTCTGTTTCGAGCGAATACCGGTTGGCCGGCGGCCGTCCGCTATTCACATTCAGCTGCGCGGCGCTGGCGCTCCGGCGATGGCTTCCTTGCGCGTGGCAGTGCGCTTTGCCGCTGGCGGTGCACCGGCGGGCGATGCCGTGCCGAGCTTTACCTTGTCCGGCAACTTGTACATCGAGCCCGGCGCCGAGGTCAGCAGCGTGTTGATCTGCACGACATCGTCCTCGGTCAGCGCGCCCGTCGCGGCCTTGAGGCGCAGCCCGTTCATGATGGTGTCGTAGCGCGCCTTGGCCAGGTCGCGGCGGGTGGAGAACAGCTGCGCCTCGGCGTTCAGCACATCGATATTGATGCGCACGCCCACTTCATAGCCGAGCTGGTTGGATTCCACCGCGCTCTGCGCCGAATGCTCGGCGGCTTCCAGTGCCTTGACCTGCGCCAGGCCGTTGGACACGCCCGAGTAGGTCTGCCGCGCGTTCTGGGCGGCGGTGCGGCGCGCGAACTCGAGGTCGCTGGCGGCCTTGTCGGCCAGTGCCGCGGTCTCGCGCACGCGCGACTGGATCTGGCCGCCGCTGTAAATCGGCACGTTCAGTTGCACGCCGATCTGGGCGCTGTTGTAGCGGCTGGAAATATTGACCTGCTGCGTGGCATTGCCGGTGGAGTTGACGAAGCCATAGGACGCTACGAGGTCGACCGTGGGCAGGTGGCCGGCGCGCGCCTTGTTGTACTCGCGCTGCGCCGTGTCGAGGTTGTAGCGGGCCAGGCCCACTTGCGGATTGGTGTTCTCGGCCTGGCTGGCCCAGGTGTTCACATCGGCCGGCTGCGGACCGGGAAGGGGGGCGGCGGGGCGCAATCCCAGCAGTTCGTCGACCGGCTTGCTGGTGATCTGCTGCAGGTTGGCGCGCCGGATTTCGAGGTCGCTCTGCGCCGCGATTTCGGTCGAGGTGGCGAGATCGTAGCGGGCCTGCGCATCGTTGGCGTCGGTGATGGTGGCGGTGCCGACCTCGAAGTTGCGCTTGGCCTGCGCCAACTGCTCGCCGATTGCCTTCTTCTGCGCGCCGGCCAGGTAGAGGTTGTCCTGCGCGGCCAGCACGTCGAAGTAGGCTTGCGAAGTGCGGGTGATCAGGTCGAGCTGTGCCTGGCTGAAGGTGACCTCGCCAGCCAGCGCTGCCAGTTCGCCCTGCTTGTAGGTCTCCCAGCGATCCCAGCGGAACAACGGCTGGACCAGTTGCAGCGTCCAGTTATTGTTGTTGATGAAGCGGTCCGCCACGAACGGCACGGTCTGGTCGATGTTGGTGCGCGTGGCGCCGAGCGTGCCGTTGATCTGCGGCAGCAGGCCGGAGCRTCCCTGCGGGAGCTTTTCCAGGGTGGCCGTCAGTTGCGAACGCGCGCTGGCGAACTGCGCATCGTTGGCTTGCGCGTCGCGGTAGACCTGGAGCAGGTCGGCGCCATGCGCAGCCGGCAGTTGCAGCAGCGCAAGCAGGGAACCCGTCAGTGCCAGGCGCGTCTTGGGCACGCCCCGCGCAGGGAAAAGCGCAAACCTCATGACATCTCCAGTCTGCCGGGCACCGGGCGCGCGGCTAACGTTTCTAACGATCAGCGTTCTAGGGAATCGGCGCCGCGGGAAGCCGGCGCCCTGGGATTGATGCTTGTGCTGCTGCTAGTGCTGCTAGTGCTGGTGATGCTCAGTACTTCGGCATCGCCGGGTCGACCTGCTCGGACCAGGCGTGCACGCCGCCGGTCAGGTTGTAGACCTTGGCAAATCCTTGCCGCTCGAGGAAGCTGGCCACCTGCATGCTGCGCGCGCCGTGATGGCAGATGCAGACGATATCGGCATCCTCATCGAGCTCGGCGGCGCGTGCCGGGATCTGGCCCATCGGGATATGGGTGATGCCGGGCATGGCGCAGGTCTGCACTTCCCAGCCTTCGCGTACGTCGAGCAGCACCGGCTGTGCGCGGCCGGTGTCGGCCAGCCAATGTGCCAGTTCGGGGGCGTTGATTAACTGCATGTCCTGGGTCCCGCTCAGAAGTGAAAGCGTGAAGGCTGCTCGGCGCCGATCAGCGGCGTGACGGCAGTCTCGAACAGGTTGACCGTCTTGTACTCGGTCTCGCTGACGCGCGTGATGATCTGGGCCTCCATGGCCGGCAGGGCGCCGACGAACGCGGCGATGCGCCCGCCAACCTTGACTTGCGACAGGATGAACGCCGGCACCGAGGGCAGCGCGCCCGAGATGCAGATCACGTCGTAAGGCGCGCTGGCGGCCCAGCCGGCGGCGGCATTGCCTTCGGCCACGTCGACATTGGTTACGCCAGCGTCGGCCAGGTTCTTGCGGGCCAGCGCGGCCAGTTCCGGCAGGATGTCCACGGTCAGCACGTGGCGCGCGCGGTGTGCCAGCAGGGCGGCCATGTAGCCGGAGCCGGCGCCGATCTCAAGCACTTGTTCGTGCTTGCGCACGGCCAGGTCTTGCAGGATGCGGGCTTCCACGCGCGGGGCCAGCATGTTCTGGCCGCCCGGCAGCGGGATTTCCATGTCGACGAAGGCCAGCGCGGCGTAGGCCTGCGGCACGAACTGTTCCCGCTTGACCACCGCCAGCAGGTCCAGGATTTCCTGATCCAGCACATCCCACGGGCGGATTTGCTGTTCGATCATGTTGAATCGGGCTTTCTCGAGATCCATCTTGCCATTCCTTCCAATGCCAACCGCTAATCAGTTCTGAATTCCGGCCGCGCGGTGCCAGGGCCGGGGAAATCCGTCAAACCTGAGATTTTAACTCTTCGTCAAGGCAGTTGCCCAAGCGCGTGGCCCCGGGTGTGGCCTGCATGCCGCAGTCTGGCCAGGGCCACGGCATTCCGGGTATCCGCCGGCGCAGCCTCATTCCGCACTCGCTGGCCCGTGGGCGGGCGCATCGGCCGCCCGCGGCGCGGCGGCGCGGGCGGGAGCCGCCTCCTTGCCACGCCACAGCCGGCCCAGCCAGGCGCCGAAATCGTCCAGGTACGTATAGATCACCGGCACCACCACCAGGGTCAGGATCGACGAGGTGATGATGCCGCCGATCACCGTCTGGCCCATCGGCGCGCGCTGCTCCGCGCCTTCGCCCAGGCTGAAGGCGAGCGGCACCATGCCGAAGATCATGGCCAGCGTGGTCATCAGGATCGGCCGCAGCCGCACGCGTGCGGCGGCCACCAGCGCCGCCTCGCGCGACATCGGCGGCTGGCCGTCGGTGCCGCGCCGGGCCTGGTTGGCAAAGTCGATCAGCAGGATGGCGTTCTTGGTCACCAGCCCCATCAGCATGATGAAACCGATGATGGAGAACATGTTCAGCGTGGAGCGGAACAGCAGCAGCGCCGCGAACACGCCGATCAGCGTGAGCGGCAGCGAGGTCATGATGGCGATGGGCTGGAAGAAGCTGGCGAACTGCGAGGCCAGGATCATGTAGATAAAGATCACCGCCAGCGCCAGCGCCGATACCGCGAAGCCGAACGATTCGTTCATCGATTTGGTGGAACCGCCGAAGCGATACTTGTAGCCCGCCGGCCAGTTCATGCCGTCCAGCACCGTCTTGACCTCGCGCGCGACCTCGCCCTGCGAGCGCCCCGCTGTATTGGCGGTCAGTTCCACTTCGCGGTTGAGGTCGCGCCGGCTGATCTGGTTGGCGCCGGTGGTGGGCACCAGTTCGGCGATCTGGCGCAGCGGCACCATGCGCGGCGAGCCGTCGGTGTTGGTCTGGTTGCTGGCGATCATCAGCGCGCTGAGGTCGGCCATGCCGGTGCGCGCGTCCTTGGGCAGGCGCACGCGTACGTCGTAATTCTGATCGTCGGGAGCGCGCCAGGAACTGATGGCGTCGCCGGCCAGCAGCGGGCGCAGCGCGTTGCCGATCTGGACAATGCCCACGCCCAGGTCGGACGCCAGCTCGCGGCGGATGCGTACTTCCACCGTAGGGCGGTCGTCCTTCATGCTGGAATCCAGGTCGGTCAGGCCGCGCACCGCGGCCATGCGCCGGCTGGCCTCCACCGACAGGCGCCGCAGCGTTTCCAGGTCATCGCCCTGGATCGACACCTGCAGCGCCTTCTGTCCGCCGGCGCCATCGGGCATGCCGACCATGGTCAGCGTGATGCCGGCGATGCCCGCCAGCCGCTCGCGGATCATCGGGTTGAGTTGCGTGGTGGTGAGCTTGCGCGCGCGGCGCTCGATCAGGCGTACCGAGACCAGCGCGTTGTTGCGCCCGGAGGTGTTGCCCGAGTTGATGGTGGCATAGGTGTAGGCCACTTCGGGGAAGGTCTTGAGCGCGGCTTCCACCTGCCTGACCTTGGCTTCGGTGACCGCCAGCGAGGTACCCACCGGCGTGGTGAAGCCCACCTGCGTTTCGCCGAGGTCGGCGGCGGGCACGAACTCGGTGCCGATCAGCGGCACCAGCGCGAAGCTGCCGAAGAACGTCACCACGGCAATGATGGCCGTGGCGATCCGGTGCTTGAGCGCCCAGCCCAGCATCGACCCATAGCCGTGGCCGAGCGCATCCATGCGCGCCGAGAACCAGTCCAGCATGCGGCCCACGGTACGGCCGTACAGGCTCTTCTTGTTGCCGGTGCCGTGCAGGTCCGGGTCATGCCAGACCGAGGACAGCATCGGGTCCAGCGTGAAAGAGACAAACATGGAAATCAGCACCGCCGCCACCACGGTCACGCCGAACTGGTGGAAGAAGCGGCCGATGATGCCACCCATGAAGCCCACCGGCAGGAACACCGCGACGATGGAGAACGTGGTGGCCAGCACCGCCAGCCCGATCTCGTTGGTGCCGTCCAGCGCCGCTGTACGGTGGTCCTTGCCCATCAGGTTATGGCGCACGATGTTCTCGCGCACCACGATGGCATCGTCGATCAGCAGGCCCACGCACAGCGACAGCGCCATCAGCGTAATCACGTTGAGCGTGAAGCCGAACATGTACATCACGCCGAAGGTGCCGATCAGCGCGATCGGCAAGGTCAGCCCGGTAATCACCGTGCTGCGCCAGGAGCCGAGGAACAGGAAGACGATCGCCACCGTCAGGAAGGCGCCTTCGAGCAGGGTGGAGCGGACTTCCTTGACACTGCTGCGGATGCCGCGCGCGGCGTCGTTGACCACGGTGAGCTGCACGCCGGCGGGCACCAGCTTGCGTACCTCGTCGGTCATCTTGATCAGGCCGTCGACGGTATCCACGGTGTTCTGGCCCTGCGCCTTCACCACCGCCAGGAACAGCGCGCGCTTGCCGTCCAGCATGGCCAGGCTCTCCTGCTCCTCCTCACCGTCGCGCACGTCGGCGACCTGTTCCAGCGTGACTGGCTGGCCGGCTCGCCGGGCCACGATGATGTGGCGGAAGTCGTCCGGCGAGATGACGCGCCCCTTGATCTGTACCACCGTCTCGGTGGAGGAGGAGCGCAACTCGCCGGCAGGCAGTTCCTGGTTTTCGTTGCGGATGGCGTCCATCACCTGGTTCACGCCAATGCCGAGCGCCTCCAGCTGGGCCGGCCGGATGCGGATCTCTACCTCGCGCTTGGTACCGCCAACCAGGCTGATGGCGCCCACGCCGCGCACCGTCTCCAGCCGCTTGCGCACGATCTGGTCGGCAATGGTGGTCAGCTCGCGCTGCGTGCGCTCGGCGCCCGGCGCATTCGACACCGACAGGTAGAACACCGGCGCCTCTGACGGGTCGTAGCGCAGCACGCGCGGGTCTTTCACCTCGTCGCGGAACTGCGGGCGGATCAGCGCGATCTTGTCGCGCACGTCCTGCGCGGCCTGGCCAACGTCCACGGTCAGGTCGAACTTGATCACCACCACCGAGTTGCCCTGGTAGGAGTGCGAGAAGATCTCGTCGATGCCGGAAATGGTGTTGACGATCTCCTCGATCTTGCGGGTGACATCCGATTCGACCGATTCCGGCGCGGCGCCAGGGTACTCGGTCTGCACCACCACGATCGGGAAGGTGATGTCCGGGAACTGGTCGACCGGCAGGCGCTGGTAGGAGAACAGGCCGATGACGACGAAGGCCATCATCATCATGGTGGCCAGCACGGGGTTATGGATGGACAGGCGGGTGAACCACATGGGGGGCTCCTACGCCTTGACCAGCTTGACGCGGCTGCCCGCGCGCAGGGTGCCGAGATTGTTGCGCACCACCTTGGCGCCGGCGGCCAGGCCGCTGGCGATCTCCACCAGCCCGTTCTCGTCGTCGCGGATGCCCAGCGTGACCTGGCGCTCTGCCAGCACGTCGTTTTCCACGCTGTAGACGAAGGCGCGCTCGCCATCGCTGCGCACCGCCGTGGCGGGCACCGCCACCACGCCGGCATGGCGGCCGAGCACCAGCGCGCCCTGGGCGAACATGCCCGCGCGCAGGCGCGCGTCCGGGTTGTCGACCCGCACATAGACCATGATGCTGCGCGTGCCCTGGCTGACCGCGGGGTTGATGCGCACCAGCTTGCCCTCGAAACGGCCGCTGCCTTCCACGTCAAGCTGCACGGCCTGGCCGATGGCGGCACGCGCCACGTCGGCCATCGGGATCGGCGCCTCCAGTTCCAGTGCGCGCAAGTCCACCACGTCGATCAGGCGGGTGTCGGGTGATACCTTCTCGCCCGGCTGCACCGCGCGCGCGGCCACCAGGCCGTCCAGCGGCGCCTTGACGATCGTATCGGCGAGCGCTTTTTGCGCCACTTCCAGGCCGCCCTGGGCGGCATCGAGGTTGGCGCGCGCCACGTCCAGGTTGCTCTGGAAATTGTCGAAGGCGGTCTTGGAGATAAAGCCCTTGGCCACCAGTTCGCGGTTGCGCTCGAAGGTCTGTTTCGAATTCTCGTACTGGCCGCGCGCCGCCAGCATCTGCCCGCGCGCCTGCGCTACCTTGGCCTGGTATTCGGTAGCATCGATGCGCACGATGACCTGGCCGGCACGCACGGCTTCACCCTCGCGCACCAGCACCTGCTGCACCTCGCCCGAGACCTTGGCTTTGACCGAAGCCTGGTTGAGCGCCCGCAAGCCACCGGACAGCGGCAGCGAAACGCGCAGGTCCTGCGTGGTGGCATCGACCAGGTCGGACTGCAGGAATTCCACCAGGCCGGGCGCGGCGGCCCCCTGGGCAGTGGCTTGCGCCGGGGCCGCGCCCGGCTTGCCATTGCCTGCCTTGCGGACCGCGGCAGCGGCGCTCAGCACGCCGATCACGGCAATGGCGGCAATCGCAACGATCAGGATCTTCTTGCGTCGGGTCATGCGGTCTCCGGCGGCCGCGCCGGGGGATCCCGCGCGTCCTGCTGCCCCTGCGCTTGTGCAAGGGCTTCTTGTTGTTCTTTTCGTATTTGCTCCCAGACGTAGGGGCCAACCTGGGGCGGCAGCGGCGTATCGCGCGCCGCGCCGGTGGTCAGGCCGAACAGCAACATCTGGAGCAGGTTGTCGAGGAAAGCCTCGGGGTCGATCTCGATGCGCGACGACGCGCTGAACGCGCGCTGCCAAAGCATCAGGAACATCAGCGGCGCGCAGATCAGCGTTGTGGTCGGGTTGGCCGGCGTCTCGCGCAACTCGCCACGCTCCACGCCGCGCTTGAGCACGCGCGCGAACAGTTCGTCACCCGGCAGCACCACTTCCTCATGGTAGAACTGCGCGATGTCGGGGAAGTTGCTGGACTCGGCCATGATCAGTTTGGTCAGGCCGGCTACCGGCGTGGCCCCGATCAGGCCCCACCAGCCGCGCAGCAACTCGCGGAGCAACGCCGGCGTGGAACCCTGGTAGTTCTCCACCAGGTCGATGCCCCTGGTCAGTGTTGGCACCAGGTTCTCGCGCACCACGGTCTTGAACAGCTCTTCCTTATTGGCGAAATACAGATACACCGTGCCCTTGGACACGCCTGCCGCGGCGGCAACATCCTCCAGCCGCGTGGCCGCATAGCCGCGCTGGACGAAAAGCTCAAGCGCGGCGGCCACCAGTTCCTGCGGGCGTGCGGCTTTGCGGCGAGCCCAACGTTTGGTGTTTGCCGCTTCCTGATTCTGGTCTGGAGACTTTTTCACTGTGCCGCTGCGCACCGATGCCGGCGCGTTCCGCGAGAATTGCAGATAAATAACTCTTGGGTCAGTAATGTAGTAGACGCGATTCCGGCGGTCAAGCGTGCCGGCAATCCATGGCACTGCCGGTGCCAAAGCGTGAAGGAGGGGGCTCGGGTTGGGGCACAATACGGGGCTGCCGGGCGATGCCTGCCCTGAACCTTTGCCATGCCCCTTCAGTCTGAACTTTCCTGCCGGCCAGATTGTGGCGCTTGTTGCACCGCGCCCTCGATCACTTCGCCCATCCCCGGCATGCCATACGGCAAGCCGGCCGGCGTACCCTGCGTGCAGCTGCTGCCAGACCGGCGCTGCGCGATTTTCGGCAAACCCACGCGGCCGGCGTTTTGCGCCGGACTGAAGCCCGCGGCCGACATGTGCGGCGACTCGCGTGTGCATGCGCTGGCATGGTTGTCGCAGCTAGAGGCCGCTACCGCGCCCGGCCATGCCGGTTAAACCCGCAAGGATCAAACAGATGTTCAAAATGACTCGCCGGCGTTGGCTGGCAGCAAGCGGTGCCGCCGCGCTCCTCGCGGGACTCGCCGCTTGCGGTGTGATGAGCAACGACTACACCTTCTCGCAGAGCCAGTTGCAATCGGCGCTGGAGCGCAAGTTTCCTTTCAACAAGCGTTATATGGAGCTGTTCGACATCCAGCTCGCCAACCCGCAGCTCACGCTGGATCCCGGCCGCAACCGCGTCAACGTACAGTTCGATGCCACCGTGGACAACCGGCTGTTCTTCCGCCAGCCGCTGACCGGGCGCTTCGCGCTGGACAGCGGCCTGCGCTACGATCCGGCCAGCCGCGCGGTCGTGCTGCAGGATCCGCAGGTCCAGCAGTTCGACGTCAATGGCCTGCCGCCGCAGTTCTCGCGCCAGCTCAATGCGCTCGGCGGCATCCTCGCGGAACAATTGCTGCAGGACTACCCGCTCTATACCTTCCGCCCCGACGAGCTGCGCCTTGCCGGCGCGAGTGTCGAGCCCGGTACAATCACCGTTTTGCCCAATGGGATCAACGTCAAGATCAATCGGCCATAAGGACAAGCGGCGCGCTGCGTGAGAGGTATTTGCCTTGCACACGGTAGCGTCATGCTCGTGGTTGATAGTGGTGGTTCCCTATGTGTGAGACCGTAAGGGTACTCATTTTCTTTTCTTCGCCTCGCCTTCGTTTTCCTTCGCTCTCCCAATAAGAATGGATATTGCTCTCGCCTTGAAAGCCGTGATCCTCGGCATCGTCGAAGGACTGACCGAGTTCCTGCCTATCTCCAGTACCGGCCACCTGATCCTGGCCGGCCAGTTGCTCGACTTCAACGATGAAAAGGGCAAGATTTTTGAGATCGTGATCCAGTTCGGCGCCATCCTTGCGGTGTGCTGGGAGTTCCGTCGCCGTATCACCACCGTGGTGGGCGGACTGGCCACCGATGAAAAAGCGCGGCGCTTCGCCATCAACGTCATCGTCGCCACCGTGCCGGCGATCGTGCTGGCGCTTGTGTTCGGCAAGTGGATCAAGGCTCACCTGTTCAACCCGATCACCGTGGCGACCGCGTTTATCGTCGGCGGCGTGGTAATTCTGTGGGCCGAGTGGCGTGAAAACCACCGGGGCCGGGTATCCCATCCGCAAGGCAACGCCTTGCTGAAGGCTGCCCAGGCCGGGGCGCCGCGCATCGAATCCGTCGATGACCTGAACTGGCGCGATGCGATCAAGGTCGGGCTGGCTCAATGCTTCGCCCTGATCCCCGGCACCTCGCGTTCCGGCGCGACCATCATTGGCGGCATGCTGTTCGGGCTGTCGCGCCAGGTGGCTACCGAGTTCTCCTTCTTCCTGGCGATCCCGGTGATCTTCGGGGCCACCGTGTACGAGCTGTACAAGTCACGCGCGCTGCTCTCCGCCGACGACCTCGGCATCTTCGGCATCGGCTTCGTCTTCGCCTTCCTGTCCGCTTTCCTGTGCGTGCGCTGGCTGTTGCGCTTTGTTGCCACCCATGATTTCAAGCCGTTCGCCTGGTACCGCATCGTCTTCGGCATCATCGTGCTGGTGACGGCTTACTCGGGCCTGGTCGCCTGGCATGCCTGATACGGGTCAGCACAAATAAAAAAGGGCGTGGCCTCATGGCCACGCCTTTTTTTGTCCCGCGCTGGCTTCAGCGCGGCCTCAGGCCCGCTTGCGGAACACCACGTCCCACACGCCATGCCCAAGGCGCACACCACGACGCTCGAACTTGGTCACCGGGCGGTAGTCCGGCCGCGGCGCGAAGCCGCCGGCTGTATCCGAGGTATTGACCAGGCCTGGCTCGCCGGAGAGCACTTCCACCATCTGGTGAGCGTATTCCTCCCAGTCGGTCGCGCAGTGCAGGTAGCCGCCCGGCTTGAGGCGGCTGGCCAGCAGCTTGACCAGCGGCGGCTGCACCAGGCGCCGCTTGTTGTGGCGCTTCTTGTGCCAGGGGTCGGGAAAGAAGATGTGCACGCCGTCCAGGCAGGATTCCGTCAGCATGTGCGCGATGACTTCGACCGCGTCGTGCGGCATGATCCGCACATTGTCGATCTCGCGCTCGCCAATCAGCTTGAGCAGGGCGCCCACGCCGGGCTCGTGCACCTCGCAGCCCAGGAAGTTGTCCTGCGGGCGCAATTGCGCGATATGCGCGGTGGTCTCGCCCATGCCGAAGCCGATTTCCAGGATCGCCGGGGCAGCGCGGCCAAAAGCAGCCTCCCAGTCGAGCGGCTGCGGGGCATACGGCAGGATGAAGCGCGGCCCCAGGTCATCGATGGCGCGCTGCTGGCCGGTGGAGGTGCGCCCGGCGCGGCGCACGAAGGAACGGATGCGGCGCGGATGCGCGACGTCCGTGCCAGTGTCGGCCGGGATGGGCGCGTTGTCAGCGTCGTCGGCTGGCGTCGGATCGGAGCTGGGGTCTTGGGGGAGCATGGCAACAAAAAAGCCGCCGGGCGGGTCCTGATCGGGCATGCGACCAGGTGGCGAAGGCGGCTCGTCTCAATCTGATGTGGAGCGGGCGATGGGAATCGAACCCACGTCTTTAGCTTGGGAAGCTAAGGTAATGGCCATTATACGACGCCCGCGAAACCGCGATTCTACGCGTGTTTCCGCGGGGAATGCAAGGGTAGGCGTTGGATGCTGCTTGCGTGGCTTATTGGCCTCGGTCTTGAGTCAGGCCGAGAGCGTGGCGTCCAGCTTGCTTGGACTCTGGCGGGCCGGATAGGCGGGGGCCGTCAGCGCGCAGGTGACCGTGTTCCTGGAGTTGTCCCGGCGTCTGGTGATCTCGCGCAGCGAGATCCAATCACGAGAAGATGCCAGCGTCAAGTGATGCTTAGTATGGCCTCGTCGATCATTCCCAACTCGCGCCCGTGCCCGAGCAGGACAGTGTTCTATACGTGGATCAACATTCGATGCAAAAACCAGCGTTACCTATTGAGACTTGTATAAATCATGACAACCGATTTGAGTCTGACGCGTTATCTGACCAAGGCGTTGATCGGGAGTCGATTGCATGGCTGGGAAGATGGACGAAGCGACCGAAAGCGGGTTCGCGCTGGACGGATGCTGTTAGCGAACAAGCCGGTCGCGGAGGTTGCGGCTGCGGTGGGCGTGGCTCGGCAGACGGTGTACACGACACG
>NZ_JBFTNE010000075.1:0-45713 GCF_056397325.1 Cupriavidus sp. 05N39 | reverse complement strand
GCGATAGGCTGCACCCGCGATCGTATTGGCCGGCTCATAGGCAACGCTAGTCTTGAACGGCAGGAAGTTCACCATCGTTTCCATCAAGCTGGTGTATTGCCTGCCCAATGAAACCTTGCCGAAGCCGCTTTTCGTCAGGCCGATTGCCGCTTGGCGATAGAACAACTGCGAAGCGGAGACGAGCTTACCGTCCCCCGGCGTGAAACCGCTCTCGAGCCAGAAGGTTGCCTTCAAGCCATCGCCAAGGTCTTCTTCCCCTCTCAAGCCCCAGCGTGACGCGGAGAGCCCCCCATATTTTTGCAGTCCGACGAGACTACCGGCACTCGTTGCGGTCGATGCCCGGTTCACGTACTCGATCCCGGTATCGAAGACCCCGTACAAGGTGACGCTCGATTGCGCACGCGCCAGAGAAGAACTCAGGCTGCAGAGCACTGCAGCCGCAATAGCTATTTTCCTCAATTTAATGTCTCCCGATTTATTTTTTTGTTTTAATTGCTAAAGCTGGAACTATGCGATAACCATCCTTCGCGTGCTCAGCTGCGAGCGACCGATGCCGGTTCGCAGATCACATCGAGCTCACGTGTCCAGCATGCAAACTCAAGGCTAATGTCATCAGGATCGAAAAAATAGACTGAGCGCATGAAGACATCATCGTTCATGGTTTCGGTGATTTTTTGCGGAGAGTCGTCGTGATTCAGAACGCGTGAAATCTCGATGCCTTCTTCCTCCAGGCGCGCAACATAGGCATCGAACTTCTCAGCCGGCACGTGGAAGGCGAGATGGTTCAACGAACCATGCGCTGTCGTGATCGACCCGTTCCCCGGGAGCGATTCGGGTGCAGCGATCCCTGGATGCGCTTGCGGGGCATCGGGAAACCAGAAGAAGGCGATTGCGTCGCCATTGCCCATATCGAAAAAGAAGTGCTGGCCCCGTCCACCCGGGAGATCAATCGTCTTGATCAAGGGCATCCCGAGCCTGTCCCGATAAAACTCGATCGTCCTGGTCATATCCTTGCAGACCATGGCTACATGGTTCACGCCCCGGATGTCGAACTTGGTATTTACCTTTCTCACCATTGCTGCTTCTCCTCATTGAGTGACTTGTACTTCTTGTGCAGACCCACCGGTAACAGCGGAGTACAGCCGAGCCGCTACTGCGGCTCCACGCCCATGCTGCGCAGCAGGTCGTTGGTCATGGCGAATTCGACTGCGATGTCGCGCGCAAACGGTGCCGGCTCCTTGAGCGTGGGGTGAGCGCCGCCAATGCTGGTGTTGAGGAACTTCTCGTAGTCCGGTGTATGGCACACGTCGTTGAGAGCACTGACCAGGCGCCTCTGCACCTCGACAGGCAGGCCCTTGGGCGCTACCAGGCCAATCCAGGGCGTGGTCTGCAGGAGGGGCGCATCCACACCCTGCTCCTTGTAGGTCGGCACATCGGGCAGCAGGGCGCTGCGAGCGGCTCCCTGGACGGCGAGCGGCTGTGCGTAGCCTTTCTGGACATACTGGGCCACGAGCGCCGGCGGGCCGGCGGTGATGTTGATGTTGTTGCTCACGATGTCCTGGAACGCCGGCGCCGCGCCCTTGTAGGGCACGTGAAGGAAAGACACGTCCGCCGAGCGCTCCAGTATCACCATGATCTGGTGCACGGCGGTGCCGGTACCCCAGGAGCCGAAGGTGATCTTGCCCGGGTTGGCCCTGGCGGCCTGGAACAGCTCCCGCAAGTTCTTGACGCCCAACTGCCGATTGGCAAATAGCACCATCTGCCCTTCCATGACCTGAAACAGCGGCGTCAGATCCTTGCGCACGTCGTAGCCGGGCTTTTTTACAAGGGAGGCAACGCTGATCACAGAGTCCGCGATGGCGACGCCCAGGGTATAGCCATCGGCGGGCGCGCGCGCCACTTCGGCCGTGCCGATCGCGCCATTGGCACCGGCCTTGTTTTCCACGATCACCGGCTGGCCCAGGCGCACCGTCAGCATTTCGGCCACCTTGCGCCCGACGACGTCGGCGGTGCCGCCCGCGGGGAAGGGGTTGATGAGGCGGATGACGCGGTTAGGGTAGTTCTGCTGGGCCCATGTGCGCGTGCCCGCCATCCCACTGGCCAAAAAGGGCAAGGTCGACGCGAGCGAACTCAATCGCTACCTGTGGCTGTTGCCGGCGTGGGCCTCGACCTGGAACAGGCGGTTCCAGGTCGAGCTCCAGGCGTTGGGCCTCGAGCAGCCGCAACGCGCGCTGTTGAGCAATTCGTTTCAAGCCCTGCGCCAGATGCTGCTGGACTACGAGGCACTGGCCATCTTGCCACTCGAGTACGTGGGGGCCGACATTCGGGCTGGCGTGTTGAAGCAGTTGCCGATTCGACATGTCTTTGCGAAGACCCAGTACTGGGCCTATGTCAAGCGTGGACGCGCCATGTCTTTGGCTTCCATTGCCTTTCGCGATAGCCTCATTGCCTTTGCAAGGCAAACGGGCAAGGCGCCGGCGGCGGACCCGTTGTGAAGCGTCAATAGACAATGTCTTGAGCCAGGCCCGGAGATACGCTCTCTATCCAAAGGCAGATCAGACCCGAGGCAAGCACCCGCTTCCCGTTCAGATCTTCGAACATTAGCCCCCAGCCATTTTCCAGCGTACCCAGGTGCATCGTCATCTGCCGGATAGCGTTCTCTCCAGCCAGTCTGCCGCGTGCCTCGTTCAGAGGAATGATCTGGCAACCGCGGGAAAACCCGGGCAGGGAGGCGCCCGAAGAATCATCCGTTCGAACGAGGCGACGCCCTGGTTCCCCCACAGATAATCGACTCGCAGGCTGTGTCCCTTGGCAGGGCGTCGATACCTGTGCCCAACGACAAGACAAAAAGGAGACTACCGGATGACCACTGCGACGCTTTCCTATTCGATGGAAATGCCCATGCTGCTTTCCACGTTGCTGCATGGTGCGGCACGCCACCACCGCAAGACGGAAATCGTATCGGTGATCGACGGCAGCACACATCGCCAGAGCTACGGCGAATGCGAATTGCGCGCACGCAAGGTCGCGCAGATGCTGCTTGCCCAGGGCGCGCAGCCGGGCGACCGCATCGCCACGCTGGCGTGGAACGATCATCGCCATCTGGAGCTGTACTTCGGCATCAGTGGCATGGGCGCGATTTGCCACACGATCAACCCGCGGCTGTTCGCCGAGCAGGTAGTGCACATCGTCAACCATGCGCAAGATCGCTTCGTGGTGTTCTCGCCCGACTTCCTGCCGCTGCTCTCGTCAATTGCGCCGCAGTGTCCTGGCGTGGAGCAGTGGATCATGCTGGGCGAGCCGGGCGACGGGCTCGAGCTGAACGGCATGGCCGTGGCCAGCTTCGAGGCCTTGCTGGCGCACCACGAGGGGATCTGCGGCTGGCCCGAGCTGGATGAGCGCAGTGCCGCGTTCCTTTGCTACACGTCCGGTACGACCGGCCTGCCGAAGGGCGTGGCATACGGGCACCGCGCCACGGTCCTGCACGCTTATGCGTGCGCGCTGCCCGATGCGCACAACCTGTCGGCACGGGACGTGGTGATGCCAGTGGTGCCAATGTTCCATGCCAACGCCTGGGAAGCGCCTTTCTCGGCGACACTCACCGGCGCAAAGCTCGTACTGCCGGGTGGCCGGCTCGACGGTGAATCGCTGTATCGCCTGATCGAGCAAGAGGGCGTGACGTTCTCGATTGGCGTGCCGACGGTGTGGTTCTCACTGCTGCGCCACATGCAGCAGCATGGCTTGCGTTTCCGCACATTGCGCCGGCTGCTGCTGGGCGGTGCGGCCACGCCGCCGGCCATGATCGAAGGCTTCGCCGAGCTGGGCGTCGAGCTCTACCAGGGCTGGGGCATGACGGAAACTGCCGCGCTGACAACCTGCGCCCGCCCGCTGCACCACCAGGCGGGGCTGTCGGACGCCGAATTGCGCAAGACGATTTACCGCAGCGCCGGCCGTGCCGCGGCCGGCGCCGACATGCGCGTAGTCGATCCTGAAAACCGGGAAATCGCCTGGGGAAGCGGCATCGCCGGCTCCTTGCAGGTGCGGGCACCGTGGGCCATTACCCGCTACTACGGGGCTGCCGATTCTGCGTTGCAGGACGGCTGGCTGCCCACCGGCGACATCGCCGAGATCGACGAAGACGGCTTCATGCGCCTCACGGACCGAAGCAAGGATGTCATCAAATCCGGCGGCGAGTGGATTTCCTCTGTGGAGATCGAGAACATTGCTGCCAGCATCCCCGGTGTGCACCTGGCAGCGTGCATCGCGGCCGCGCATCCGAAATGGGGCGAACGCCCGCTGCTGGTCGTGCAGCGCAAGCCTGGCAGCAGTGTGTCCGAGCAGGAAGTGCTGGCCGAACTGGAAGGCAAGATCGTCAAATGGTCGCTTCCGGATGCGGTCGTATTCATTGACGAGATGCCGCTGACAGCAACGGGCAAGCTCTTCAAGTTGCAATTGCGCGAACGCTATGGCAAACACCTGGCGGACAGGATGCAGGCAGCCTGAGCGCAATCTCCACGCGAAGCGAAACCCAAAGGCGGCAGCAGAACCGTCAACACAAATGACAGGCCAAAGCGCCATTCCAAGGAGACTATCGCATGAAATCGCAGCAATCCCGGGCAGGATCCCGCCCCCAGCTTTCACTGTCTGTCCTGTTGGCGCTGATGCTGGCTGGCGCGGCGCCCGGCCTGGCATCCGCCGCCGCGCAGCCCGCTGGCCTGTCGGATGGCGAAGTCCGCATCGGCGTGCTGACCGATCTGTCGGGCATCTACGCGGATGCAAGTGGGCGAGGCTCGGTGCTGGCCGCACAGATGGCGATCGACGACTTTACGGCGCAGGCCAGGCCCGCCTTCAACGTCAAGCTGCTTTCCGGCGACATGCAACTCAAGCCGGATGTCGGGGCCAATATCGCGCGCACATGGTTCGACCGCGAGGGTGTCGACATGATAGTGGACTTGCCTTCCTCAGCCGTGACACTGGCTGTGATGAACCTCGCAGCCGAGAAGAATCGCGTGGTCATCCCCACCGGGCCCGCCTCGCTGCGCATCACCAATGAGGACTGCATGCCCACTACGCTCCACTGGGCTTACGACGAGTACTCCCAAGGCCAGGGCACCGCGCGCGCCATTACCGATGCCGGTCACAAGACCTGGTATTTCATCGAGGCCGACTACGCCGGCGGCAAGGCACTGCGCAACGGGTTCGAGGAAGCGCTGAAGGCTGCCGGCGGCAAGGTCGTGGGTAGCGCGAAGCACCCGCTCGGCGCAGCCGACTTCTCGTCGCAGATCGTGCAGGCCCAGGCCTCCAAGGCGGAGGTCATCGGCATGGCCAATGCGGCCGGCGACTCGGCGAACCTTGTCAAGCAGGCCGCGCAATTTGGTGTCACACCCAAGCAGATCATGGCCGCGTCGCTGATCCATATCACCGACATCCACGGGCTGGGCCTGAAATCGACCAAGGGCATGTACCTGACCGACGGCTTCTACTGGGATCGCAATGAGGAGACGCGCGCGTGGTCGCGCCGCTTCTTCGAAAAGCAGAAGAAAATGCCAACCATGGTTCAGGTCGGTACCTACTCGGCAGTGCTCCACTACCTGAAGGGTGTCAATGCCGCGGGGACCGACGAGGCGAAGGCAACCGTGGCAGCCATGAAGGCGATGCCGGTCAACGATGTGTTCGCCAAGAACGGCCGCATCCGCGAAGACGGCCGCATGGTCCACGACATGTACCTGTTCGAGGTCAAGAAGCCGGAGGACGCCAAGTACGCGTGGGACTACTACGCGCTGCGCGCGACCATCCCGGCCGACAAGGCCTTCCGCCCGCTATCGCAGTCCAGCTGCAAGTACGTCAAGCCGCAGAAGACCTGATCCGCGAGCGTGCCGGCGTTGTTGCACAGCGCCGGCGTCGTCAGGCGATCAGCCCCAGCTTGCGCGCGACAGCCACGGCGTGCGTGCGCGACGAAGCGCCGAGCTTGGCATTGATGCTGCGCAGGTGCGTCTTGACGGTCGTTTCCGAGACAAAAAGCCGGACCGCCATTTCCTTGTTCGCCATCCCGTCGGCCAGCAGGTGGAGCACCTTCAGTTCCTTCTTGGTCAGGCCCTGGCCATCCTGCACCGGATGGGCGTTCGCCATGGCTGGCACTGCGCCCTTCGGCGCGGCGCCGCTGCGCTCGGCAAACATGCCGGCGAGTTGCGCCACCAGAGCGCGGGCCGCCGGCGACAGCTGCGGGCCGCCGCGCGTCCCGCCTGCGCCCACCGCGCCTATCATGCGAGCCACCGGCTCGCCCTCGTCGATGAACGTACTGACGAAGCCTTCGCTGGCGCCGAATTCCAGTGCCGGCGCCAGCTCCTGCAGCGCAAGCGCACTGTCGCCCGCGGCCTGCAATGCCGTTGCCAGCAGGATGCGCAGCTTCAGTGCCCGGCGCCCTCGCTGTGCTGCCTGGGCCAGCGCCAGCGCCTCGCGCAGCGCTTGCGCGGCGCCGGCGGGGTTGCCAAACGCGATCTCCAGCCTGCAATGCGCCAGTTCCACGGTCTCGACGTCGTTGGCATGCGGCACGAACTCCGGGCCGAACGACCAGGCGCGCAGCGCCCGCGCCGCCGCCAGTTCCAGTTCCGCGCCATCGCGGTCGCCGCGCTGCACGGCGATGCGAGAACGCTCCAGCCGCGCGTTGGCGACCATGCGCAACAGCCCGGTCCGGTAGCCCATCTGCTCGCAGTCGTGGAGCCATAACATCGCGTCCTCCTCGCGGCCGTCAGCTAGCGCACCCCGGCATAACAGCACAAAGGTGACAATGAGCGGATCGATATAGGCCGCCTCGCGGATCAGCGGCAGGTAGGCGCTCAGCAAACGCTGCGCCTGATCGCTGCGTCCCGATTCATAGAGGGCTTCGGCCAGGAAGGCCCCGGCGATCTCCTGCCCGTCCACGCGCTGTTCGCCCCGGCTCGCGTCGGGTTCGTGCGCGCCGCGGTAGCGTGTCAGCGCCTGCCGCAACCGGCCCTGGACCAGGTCGATCGATCCGTCCAGGCAATGCGCCACGCGCATGTTCGCCCCGCCGCCGATGCCGGCGTGGACCTGCCGGCTGCTGTCCAGCATCCGGCGCGCCTGTTCGAAGTGACCCAGGTAGATATGACAGGACGCCAATGAATTGAGTTGCACGCCATAGGGAAACACGTGGCTTGGGGAGAGCTTGCGCAAGCAGTCCTGCCATGCGGCGTAGGCCTGGTCGAGCTTGTCGCCCAGCGCCAGGATAAAGGCATGCAGCGCAAGCATGTGCGCGGCAATCTCGGCATCGCGCTCGCCTGCGTCGTGCATGTCTTCGAGCATGCGCAATGCCTTGTCGCCGCGATGCAGGAACGTCAGCGCCCAGGCCTGCACCAGCCTGAGCCGTGGACGGTTCGACAGGCTGCCGGGCGGCAGGCATTCAAACCAGCGCGCCAGCAGGCGGACCCGTCCCTGCCAAAGCAGCGGGTCGGCGTGCTGCTGCAGCAAGTCCAGTGCGGTGCAGAAGTCTTCCGCCTTGAGCGCGTGCTCGATGGCGGGCACAGGCCGGCCCTGTCCGACAAACCATTCGCTCGCCAGGCGGTGCAGCCTGGCGATCTCCACGCCGCCGTGCAGTTGCGCCAACCGTGCCTTGAGAAAGTCGGAGAACAGGCTGTGATAGCGGTACCACTGGCCGGCCGCATCGAGGCTGGTAAGGAACAGATTCTCGTGCGCGAGCCGTTCCAGCATCGCGGTGCCGTCGCCGCGCCCGGTCACCGCATTGCAGAGTTCGGCGCTGAACGGACCCAGCAGCGATGTCTTCAACAGGAAATCCTGCACTTCGGGCGACTGGCGTGAGAGCACGTCTTCGGCCAGGTAGTCCGCCACGGYTGCATCGGAGCCGGAGAATGTACCGATGAACGCCGAAACATCCTCGCAGCGCTGCATGGCCAGCACCGCCAGCCAGATCGCCACGACCCAGCCCTCCGTGCGCAGGTGCAGCTTGCGCAGGTCTTCCTTGGAAACGCTTTGCCCGATGCGCTCGCGCAGGTAGGCGCCTGTCTCTTCGAGGGTGAAGCGCAATGCGTCGGTCGTGATCTCGAGCAGCCGGCCGTGGGCCCGCAGCCTGCCGAGCCCCAGTTCCGGTGTGCCGCGCGAGCCGACCACGAACTTGCCGTGTGCCGGCATCTGTCCGATCAGCTGGCGCAGGAATTCCAGCGCGGCCGGGTTGTGCAGCGCCTCGAAGTCATCGAGGAATATGGCGAATGGCACCGGGAAGCGCGTCAACCGGTCGACCAGCGTATCCGTCGGCAAACCGTCTTGCCCGGCCGCGATCACGTCTTCGTTCCCCTCGCACAGGGCATCCACTGCCACGTTTAGGGATGCCAGGAAGATGGAGAAGTCGTTATCCGCGGCTCCCAACTGGCACCACGCCGTACGCATGCCGGCGGCCACACACGCCGCATGGATATCGAGCATGGTGTTCGTCTTGCCAAAGCCGGCCGGCGCCTGCACCGAAACGAGCCGCACATCGCTGGCCTGTATGACGGGCGCCGCCAGGCGGTCCCGGGCCAGGTGCGTGCGCAGTCGCTGGGGAACAAGGAACTTGGCGGGCGGGGTACGCATGGCAATCCGGGTGGACTTCGCTACTGGTTGGGATAAGCGTGGATTCTATCCGCTCATGGCGCTATCCTGTGCCGGTCATGGCGTGCTCTGCCGGTATCGACGCCACAATGCGGGAAAATCGTCCCTTTGGATGAAGTATCGCCCGTGCGCAGGCGCTAACCTTGGCGGCACCCCGGCTTGGCCCGGCCCAAGCGTGTACCCGCCTGCCGGCCGCACACCGGCAGGCGTCACCACAGCACCAGAGCGAGACGAATATGGACTTCAGTTTGAATGCCGCGCAGCAGGCCTTGCAGGCACGCACCCGCGAGTTCATCGCGGAACACATCATGCCGATGGAGCGCGATCCCAGGCAGACCGCGCACGGACCCACCGAAGCGCTCCGCGCGGAGCTGGTTGCAAAAGCCCGCGCCGCCGGCCTGTTGACGCCGCACGCCTCGAAGGAGGCAGGCGGCCTTGGCCTGAGCCATGCCGACAAGGCGATTGTGTTCGAAGAAGCGGGGTATTCGCCTCTTGGTCCGGTCGCGCTGAACATCCACGCCCCCGACGAAGGCAATATCCACCTGATGGAAATCGTGGCGACGCCGGCGCAGAAGAAGCGCTGGCTGCAACCCCTGATCGACGGACACACACGCTCCTGCTTTTGCATGACGGAACCGTCGCCAGGTGCCGGAGCGGACCCGTCCATGCTCCAGACCGTCGCGGTCCAGGATGGCGACGACTACCTCATCACCGGCCGCAAGTGGTTCATTACCGGTGCCACGGGCGCCACCTTCGCCATCATCATGGCGCGCATGGAAGACGGCACGGCAACGATGTTCCTTGCCGACATGGACCAGCCGGGCGTGGAAATCGAGCGCCAGATGGATGCCCTCGACACTTGCTTCACCGGCGGGCATGCCGTCGTGCGGTTCGACAAGCTGCGCGTGCCGGCCACCGATGTCCTCGGCAAGGTGGGGGAAGGCTTTCGCTATGCGCAGTTGCGTCTCGCCCCCGCCCGCCTTACCCACTGCATGCGCTGGCTTGGAGCGGCACGGCGCGCCCATGACGTGGCGGCTGACTATGCCCGGCAGCGCCGCGCGTTCGGCCGTAGCCTGGTCGAGCACGAAGGCGTGGGCTTCATGCTTGCCGACAACGAGATGGAACTGCACATTGCCCGGCTGACCATCTGGCATTGCGCCTGGGTCCTGGACCAGGGCGAGAAAGGCCGGCACGAGTCAAGCCAGGCCAAGGTGATCTGTTCCGAAGCCCTGTGGCGCATCGTGGATCGCTCTGTCCAGGTGCTGGGTGGCAGCGGCGTAACCGACGAGACCGTCGTCGCCCGCATTTTCCGGGACATGCGCGCATTCCGCATCTACGACGGCCCTTCGGAAGTCCATCGCTGGAGCATGGCGAACCGCATCGCGCGGGGATAGGAATACGGGCGTTTCCGTTGGCCGGAAACGCCCGTATTCTTCTGTCGGCCTGTACGGGGAAGACCCGTGCGCTAGGCCATGCGCTCCGACAACCCCAGCGAGCGGCCGACAATCTCCAGCATGATCTCCGAGCTTCCCGCATAGATCCGCGACACTCGCGCATCGCGGTACATACGGCTGATCCGGTATTCGTCCATATAGCCGGCTCCGCCGTGGAACTGCAGGCAATCGTCGATCAGGCGATTCTCCAGTTCTGAAGTCAACAGCTTGGCCGAGGCGGCTGTCGGCGCATCCAGCCGCCCGGCGTTGTGCTCAATGACCAGTGTGTCGATCCAGGACTGCATCGCGTCGAGTTCCGCATGCTTGCGCGCCAGTGCGAACCGTGTGTTCTGGAAAGCGCCCAGCGGACGGCCGAACGCACGTCGCGCCTTCACGTAGTCCAGCGTCAGGTCCAGCGCCACCTGCGCGTGCGCGACCGACTGGCAGGCACTGAGCAACCGTTCTTCCGCCAGTCCTTCCGCCAGGTAGCCGAGCCCCTTCGCGGGGTCACCCAGCAGGTTGGCATCCGGTACGAATACGTTGTCGAAGAACAGTTCTGCCGTGTCCTGCGCGTCAAGGCCAAGCTTGTCCAGCTTGCGCCCCCGTTCGAAGCCGGGCATGCCGCGTTCCACCAGGAAGAGCCCGAAGGCGCGTGGCTGGGCCGGATCGGTGCGGGCCACCACGATGACCGCATCGGCATTCAGCCCGTTCGAGATATACGTCTTCGTGCCCTGCAGCAGCCAGCCGCCGTCGGTTTTCCGCGCGCGCGCCTGGATGCCCGCCAGGTCCGAGCCTGTTCCGGGCTCGGTCATGGCAATGGCAAGAATGCGCTTGCCGCTTGCCGCATCGGGCAGCAGCCGCGCCTTCTGTTCATCATTGCCCAGGCGTGCGATGTAGAGCCGTAAGCGTCGGCAAGCGCATCGCAGGCAAGCACGAAGGCGCGTACGCCAAGGGTGTCGACCAGCGACAGGGGCCCGCCAGTCCATGCCGGGAAACCGAGTCCAAGGATGGCGCCAATGTCCGCGTCTTCCGGCGCCGAGATCACGCCTTCTTCCATGCAACGGACCGATTCCAATGCCTGGACATGCAGGAGACGCCGTTTCACTGCTTCCAGTCCGGGTTGCTGTCGCGCCGCCGGGTACTCTTGCGCCAGTCCCGGCCACAGGCGCTTCTTGCCGCCCTCCGGGTAGTCGTAAAATCCGCCGCCGCGCTTGCGGCCCAGCCTGTCAATGGCATTCATGCGGGCGATGACCGGCTGTGCGTGGATGCGGCGCAGCGGCTCGGGCACACCGTCCGCCTCGGCCTGCCTGACCACGCGCTGCTGCAGGTCCAGCGACACTTCGTCCAGTACGGCCAACGGGCTCACCGCCATGCCGGCCATGCGGGCGGCGTTCTCGATCAGCGCCGGCTTGACACCCTCGGCAAGCATCGCCATTGCCTCGTCGACGTATGCGCAGAAGATGCGGCTGGTGTAGAAGCCCGGACTGTCATTGACCACGATGGGCGTCTTCCTCAGCCGGGCAGCCAGGTCCATCGCGTGCGCCAGGGTTTCGCGCGATGTCCGCTCGCCCAGGATGATCTCCAGCAAAGGCATGCGGTCCACCGGGGAGAAGAAATGCATGCCGATGAAGCGCTCCGGCCTGCCGGTGCCCGTGGCCAGGCTGGTGATGGGCAAGGTGGACGTATTCGAAGCAAAGATCGCCGTGGGCGACAGCACGGCCAGCGCACGGGCGATCACATCGGCTTTGACAGCGCGATCTTCGAACACGGCTTCGATCACGAAGTCGCAACCGTCGAGGTCGGCGTACTGCGCCGTCGCATGAATCAGCTTGCCCGCGTGCTGCGCGGGTTCGCTTTGCGTCGTTGACACCGCCGCGCGGGTTGCCATCTCCATGGCGCGGAGCCGGCCAGCGGCCGCTTGCTCGCGTGTGGCATCGAGCAGTACCACTTCGATGCCGGCCCGCGCAGCGGCGAACGCGATGCCTGCCCCCATCATGCCTGCGCCGAGAATCCCGAGCCGTTGCGCCGCCCCCCGGGGAATGCCCTGCGGACGGTGCGCAAGCCGCTCGTAGCGCTTGCGGTTGACGAACTGCGTGCGGACAAGGTTGCGTGCGACAGGGTCCGCGGCGAGCTGCGCGAAGTACTGAGCTTCGATCGCCATGCCGCGGTCGAAGGGAAGCTGCGTGCCCTCATAGACGGCCGAAAGAATCGCCAGCGGCGCCGGATAGTTGCCGTGCGTGCGGCTGCGGACTTGCGCGATGCCGGTATGGAAGCTGCGCAACGCATGCTCGGCCAGCGCGCCGGCGCCCCCTGGCAGGCGGTAGCCGTCCCGGTCCCAGGGCTGGCGCGCGCCGCGATTGGCCAGCAGCCAGCGCTTGGCGCGCATCACCAGCTCCGCGCACGGTGCGATCTCATCCACGACGCCGAGCGCCAGCGCGCGCTCGGGGGCGAGGGGGGTGCCATCCAGCAGCAGCGGCAACGCGGCTTCAATCCCGAGCAGGCGTGGCAGGCGCTGGGTTCCGCCACCGGCCGGCAACAGGCCGACCCCGACTTCTGGCAGCCCGACGCGCGTATCGGGCGCATCCGACAGCACGCGGTAGTGGCAGGCCAGGCAAAGCTCCAGCCCGCCGCCGAGCGCCGTGCCGTTGATGGCGGCAGCGAACGGCTTGCCGCCGGTCTCCAAGCGGCGCATGAAAAGGTTCTCGGCGACGAAACCGGGCAGCGCGCTTCGCCCCTGCGTCAGCGCTGCCTCCAGACGGCCAAGCACCGCGTTGAGGTCTGCGCCGGCGAGGAAACCGTCCTTGCCGGAAGTGATGATGGCGCCGACGATCGCGTCGTTGGCCAGCACGTGCTCGACTGCCTCGCTCATCCCAGCCGTCAAGGCCGGCGTATAGACGTTGACGGGCCGATCGGCGCAGTCGATTGTGATCAGTGCAATCCCGTCTTGATCGACGGAAACGGAAATGGGCTTCATCAGTACGTTTCCTGATTGGGGGTGCGGTATGGCTTGAACATAGTCCGCAGGTTAAACACGCTCGATCAGCGTCGCGGTGGCCTGGCCGGCAGCAGCGCACAAGGTAACCAGCCCACGGTGCAAGTCGCGACGCTCCAGTTCGTCGAGCAGCGTGCCCAGCAGCATGGCACCGGTCGCACCCAGCGGATGGCCCAGCGCAATCGCACCGCCATTGACGTTGACCTTCGCGTGGTCGATATCGAAGGCCCGCATGAATACCAGCGGTACGACGGAGAACGCCTCATTGACTTCGAAGAGATCGATGTCGGCAATGCGCAAGCCGCTGCGCGCCAGCAGCTTCTTCGTGACAGGGACCGGCCCCCCCAGGTTCATGTTGGGATCGCTGCCAAGCGAGGCAAAGTGGCGGATGCGGGCGCGCGGCCTCAGACCGGCGCGTTCGCCGAACGCCTTGCTGCCGACCAGCACCACGGCGGCGCCATCGACAATGGCGCTGGCGTTGCCGCTTGTGTGGATATGCTCGATCTGCTCCAGTTCCGGATAGCGCTGCAGGGCGATCGCGTCGAAGCCCTGCTTTCCGGCGCCGGCAAACGCAGGCGCCAGCTTCTTGAGGCCTTCCATGCTGGTCTCGGGCCGGACGGCTTCATCCCGCGCCAGGACGACGTCGCCGGTCACGTTGCGCACCGGAATCAGCGATCGGTCAAAATGACCTTGCTGGCTTGCATGCGCCGCGCGCTTCTGGCTCTCCAACGCATACGCGTCCACGTCGTGACGCGTCAGGTCCTCCAGAGTGGCAATCAGGTCGGCCGCCACGCCATTCGGCATGTAAGGAAACTGCCGCGTAATGGACGGATCGGTATAGATTGCACCGCCATCCGAGCCGATGGGCACGCGCGACATCGATTCGACGCCTCCGCCGAGGGCCGCTTCGATCTGGCCGGCCATGATCGCCGCCGCGGCCTGGTTGACGGTATCGAGGCCGGATACACAGAAGCGGTTGAGCTGGTAGCCCGGCACGCTCTCGCCGTAGCCCGCTGCCAGCAACGCGATGCGCGTCAGGTCGGAACCTTGTTCGCCCAGGGGCATGACAATGCCCAGGCCTGCTTCCTCGATGAGTGTCGGATCCAGCTCATGGCGCTCGCGCAGCGCACGCAGCGTCTGCGCGGCGAGCGAGACAGGCGTGATGTCGCGCAAGGCTCCGGTGTCGCGGCCCCTGCCGCGCGGCGTTCGGACGGCGTCATAAAGAAAGGCTTCGTTCATTTCGATTCCTGGTCTGCATGGGTTCGGACCGGGCGGCAAGCGCGCGCGGCCTCCGCGGTACCACATATTTTGCGAAAGGATTATGTTGTGCCGCCCGGGCGACTCGCCTCGTTCAAAGGGATGAATATTCGGTGGGCGTCGGTCTGCTTGGCCTTCGAGACAGCGTCGGCGGACATCTCCCAGCCTCCACACGAGGTACTTCAGCAGCCTGAACTGGGGCGTGACTAGGGTAAGTCCGCATTCGGATATTGTTAGGGCCATAAGCATAATTGTTTCGGGAGGCACAGGTGCTCACGGTGCGATGCCTCGCGACGAGGAGACCCGCATCACAATCAGGGGGAGAAAGAATGAAAGATCTTGTCAGCAAGAAGCGCCGTCTTATCTTGAGCGGGCTGAGCATTGCAGCGCTGGCATCGATGCAGAAGCCGGCAATGGCTCAACGCGGGGCGTGGCCGGATCACCCAATCAAGCTCGTGGTGCCAGTCGCCCCTGGCGGAGTTGCAGACGCTATCGCGCGCCGATTTGCAAAGAACGTGGCGGAACAGCTTGGGCAGCAGATCGTCGTGGAGAATCGCCCCGGCGCCAGCACGATCATCGGAACCCTTGCCGTTGCGAAGGCCCCACCGGACGGCTATACGATTCTCCTCGCACAGACCGCTCATATCCAGAATCCAATTCATTTCAAGAAGGTCGCCTATGATCCGCTGAAGGATTTCACGCCTCTGGGCAGGATCGGACTAAGCGCAACGGTTGTTGTGGTTCGTCCCGATTTGGGCATAAAGAATGTCGATGAATTCGTTAAAGCCGCTCGAGGTAAGCGCTGGAGCTATGGCGCAGGGTCAACCGGACCGCAGGTGATTTTGGAGATTTTCAATAAGGAGAATGATCTGGGAATGACCGGGGTATTGTACAAAGGGGAGTCTCCTGCCCTTACCGATCTGCTTGGTGGCCAGATTGAGATGGGATTGTTTTCCGTGTTTGCTGCCAAGAGCTACCTGCTCTCCGGCAAGCTCACGCCCATTGCCGTTATCGGCGAAAAGCGGGTGGCCTCACTGCCAAATGTGCCGACGTTTGCCGAGCAAGGGCACAACGAGATGAGCTATGGGGGAGGCTGGTATGCCTTTTTGGCCCCGGCGAACGTACCGCCGGAAATTGCAGGCCGTCTGAGCCGGGCTATCAAGGCATTCCTCGACAACCCGGTCGAGAGAAAGTACCTGGAGGATATGGACGTTATTGTAAATTGGACTAATGGTAATGCGTTCGCGCCACAAATGAGGCAGGACATGGAGGCTTGGCGCGGGATGGTAAATCGCTCCAAGGTTGTTATAGATCAGTAATTTTCCGGAGGAGGATGAGGATATCTGCCATCGCACCGTGGACGTCAATGTCCGAAGCCTGTGGTTTTGCGTGAAGGGCCAGATCGCCCAGATGTCGACGGGGGAGGGCGGGGGACGATTAGGCGCCGCACCTTCAGAAGGCGGCGAGAGATATCCGCTAGGGCGATACAGCACGCCGGAGGAAATTGCTTCGGGCATCCCCTGGCTGAGTTCGGCAGACGCTGCCTCGGTGATTGGCAGCATCATGGCAATTGATGCGGGTTACACGGCGGCAAAATCCGGGCAGCCGGAGCTACTCCGCCTGGGCATCGGCACCGAGATTGTTGATCATCAGGAGCAGCGCACGGCGAGTCGTCTCCACTTCCTTGGCTGGAATGCCATTCAGTGCCAATGCGTTGACTTCTTCGGCAAGCGGAACAAGCAGCTTCTTCAACTTCCTGCCCAGAGGCGTCAGGAACACGTAGATATTCTTGCGGTTGTCGGGCCGCTGCTCGAGACTGACGTAGCCCAGTTTTTCCATGGCTTTGAGGGCGACTACCGTGGTGGGTTCCATCACGCCTGCCTCTATGCTGAGCTCGCGCTTCGTCAGGCCGTCGCGCTCCCATAGGATGCGCAGGAAGGTCCAGTGCCCCAACTGCACATCGTGGCGGGCAAGCCTCGTCTGCAGCGCTCGCAAGAATCCCCGCGTTGCGTCCTTGACGAGATGTGCCATCCGATCGTTGGGGACTGCTTCGTGCCAGTGCCGCAGCATGCGACTGGCAATTTCGGTATCTCTGGTGTTGCTCGGCATGGAAAGGTCCGGAAGCTCTTCAAGAGGAATTTGTTTATGAGCCTAATATTAACACCATGCCGGGAATGGGCTGCGCCGACACGGATCGGCAGGTGGAGATCGCGCGAGCGGAACCGGCGATGTGATTGCCGGATATCCGCTGCAGGATCATGCTACTCCGCGACTACCTGGGCCATCTTGATGGCTTCGGCATAGCGCGCTGTCTCGTCGCCGAGTGCCTTGGCGTAGTCCGCGCTCGACCCGCCCACCGGCTCTATGCCAGCGACGTGCAACTGCGCGATGACTTCGGGCATCTTGACGGCATTCGCGATGGCGTCTGCCATCTGCTTCACCACGGCATCGGGCGTTCCCGCCGCCGCGAGCACGCCAACGGTCACGGCGTAGTCGTACCCGGGCACCACTTCCGAGATCGCCGGAATCTGCGGTGCGAGCTTGGAGCGCTGCAGTGAGTTGGTGCCAAGGATCTTCACCTGGCCAGACTTCACGAAGCCCGATAGCGAGGGCAAGGCGGCGAACACCACTTGCACCTGGTCCCCGATCAGCGCCGGGACGGATTGGCCGGAGCCGCGGAAGGGAATGTGCCTGATATCGATCTTGAGTGAGGCCTTCAGCGCTTCCATCGATAGTTGATGCGTGCTCCCTATGCCGGACGAGCCGTAGTTGAGCTGGCCAGGCTTCGACTTTGCAAGCGCAATGAATGATTGAAGCGAGTTTGCCGGCACACGGGCATTGACGGCTAGAAACAGCGGAGATCTCGCCGCCAATGAGACCGGCACGAAATCGCGCTTGGGCTCATAGGACAGATCCTTGTAGATCGCAGGATTGATTGTCATCATCGACCCGTCGGTGACCAGAAAGGTATAGCCGTCGGCGGGACTCGTCTTGAGCGCCTGCGCAGCTACCACGCCATTGGCGCCGGGACGATTCTCGACCACGAACGGCTTGCCCAGCCGTTGTGTCAATTGCTGCGACAGGATACGGGCAACGGTGTCGGGCAGACCGCCCGGCGCATAGGGAACGATCAGCCGGATCGCCTTGGTAGGCCAGGAATCGGCGCCTGCCAGCGCCGCCGTTGGGGCGAATGCGGCGGCCGTCAGGCATAGGCATAGGCATCGGCACAGCTTGCGCCGTGCGAGATGGTTGGGGGGGCGTCTCATGGTGTCTCCTCTCTTTATATAGTGCGCCGCTATGTCGGGTAAGTCTGATGCGGCAACTCGATGTCCCGGGCCTCACGCGCCGAAGACAGCATCGCGAGGCAGACTTCGAGCGTGGCCTTTGCCCAGGGTCCGCCGTGGATTGGGCGCCGTCCGTGAACGACGGCGTCAATCAGTTCGTCGATGACCTCGAAACGCGGCACCGACGGTGCCGGCAGCGGGATGTGTTCCCGTTCCCTATCGCCATAGACCCAGATGCCGTCTGGCATGGGGCGGATGTCGGCATGCTCGCAGCTGACGATGACCGGCCCGAAGTGCTGGTGAGCGAGCGGGGGAGACGCGCCGGCGGGCGATGTCCAGGATGGCCCGCCGTAGGTGGCGTCCGCCTTGAGTCGTGTTTCCGCCTCGGCCGAGCCGATGCCGGCCAGCCTGCGCCGCGCCTTGCCGTAGTCCTCTTCGTGGGCCGGGAAACCCATTTCGGTGAATCCGCCGTTCCACGGGTCCGAGTCGAAGCGGCCATAGCCGCTATAGGTCAGGGAGGCATAACTCCCGTTCTCGAACCAGAGCATGGCGGAATAGGCGCCTTCGGTCGGTCTGGATGGATCCCATTGGCCAAGCGTCGCCCGGACCCGACTGGCCGGGGAACCGGCGAGCAGGCGGACCACGTCGACCTGATGCGCCGCCTGGCTGAAGACAACTCCGCCGCCAGCCTCGGTCTGAAGTTCCTCCGGGCGCCGCGGCCGGTAGAGAAAGTCCGTGTAGTTCAGGGCGTGGATCATCCGCACCGCGCCGAAGCGGCCCGAGTCGAGCAGGTGACGCGTGTGCAGGTAGGGCGAGTCAAAGCTGTGGCAATGCCCGACGATCATTTGCACGTTGGCCCGAGCGCACGCCTCGATCATCTGGTCGCACTCCGCCATCGACAATGCCATCGGCTTTTCGACCAGCAGGTGCTTGCCATTCGCCGCGGCAAGGCATGCGTGGGCGGCATGAAACTGATGTGGACTGGCTACGTAGACTGCATCGATGGCAGGCGAGCATGCCATCTCGGACAGGTCCTCGTACACCGGGGCGCCGAAATCGCGCGCAAACTGCCGGCGCGCGGTGTCACGCGGGTCGCAGGCGGCGGCGAGGACCACACGCTCGTCCGCGAGGAAGGTGGGCAGCATGAGCGAGAATGCCCGGCCGAGTCCGACGACGCCCAGGCGCACCTTTCCGTCAGGTTTTCGTTTCATAGCTCGATCACGAGTTCGGCGCTTCTCGCACGCGAGACGCAGATCATCACCTGGCCTTCCAGTTCCTCCGGCATCAGGACCATGTCACGGTGGTCCGCCTCGCCCGCCACCAGCGTGGTGCGGCAAGTACCGCAGGTTCCGCTCTCGCAGGAAGAAGGGACCTCGCAGCCATGCTGACGCAGGACATTCAGGATACTCATGCCCACCGGAACCTCGAAGCGCTGTCCGGTACTGTTCAGCACAACATCGAACGGCTTGTCGTCCACGCGCACCTCGCCTCCCTCGTTGAAGCTCTCAAAGTGGATCTTCGTGGCGGGCCAGTGACCCGACATGTCACGCACGGCGTTCATCAGCCCGCGCGGCCCGCAGCAGTAGACGTGCGTGTCGCACGGCTGCTCCAGCACCGGCCACAGGTCGAATGCCTTGTCGGGATCCCCGAAGTCATGATGGATCGTTACCTTGCCCCGGAGTTCGGGTGCCTGCAACGCATCCAGGAACGCGGTGGTCTCCGGTGAGCGCGTGAAATAGTAGAGCTTCCACTTGGCCGTCGACAGTTCCCCAAAGCTGCGGATCATCGACAGGATGGGCGTGATGCCGATGCCACCGGCGATGAAGATGAACGCCCTGGCATTGCCGACGAGAGGGAATGCATTCTCCGGCACGCCAACGGGAAGCAGGTCGCCTTCCCTGGCGTCGTCGCAAAGGCTCACGGAGCCGCCCTGGCCGTCGGCGTCACGCTTCACGGTGATGATGTAACGGTGACGTTCCGCGGGGTCGTTGCACAGCGAGTACTTCCTCGGCAGGCCGTTGGGCGTCTGCACCTTGATATGCGAGCCTGGCGTGAAAGGAGGCAGGTCGGTGCCATCGGGCTGCACGAGCTCGAAGCTGCGGATCCCTTCCGCCGGGTCATGGATGCGGGCGATACGCAAGAGCATCCGCGTATCGGCGAGGGGCTGTGTGATGGTCGTCATAAATCTCTCATTTCAGGCGTCGAACCGCATTGACAGGTCGATGGCGCGCAGCGATTCCCGGTCCACTCCCCCGATGCATCCGCGCGCGCGATCTTGTCAAATGCTGTATGACTCGTAGGTGGACGGGTGAAAGATGTCTTCCACCGGGACCGGGCGCTCGGACAGTCCTTGGCCATGGTGATGCCGTACGAAGGTTTCCAGGGTCCGGCGGTTCGCTTGAACACCGTAGGACCAGTAGTCTTCGCCGAGCGTCTCGCGCGCGCCCTTCAGCATCTCTTCGACAAAGGGCATGGTCACTTTTGTCGCCGACGTGTCGGACAGCTGTTCGAGTGCGTGGGCCTTGGACTGGTTGAACGCCTTGAACACCGCGCCGGGAAGCCAGGGATGGGCTTGCGCCAGGGTCTTCCGGACGCCAACCACGTGCATGATCGGAAAGACACCCGTGCGACGGAAATAGTCCTTGGCTTCCGCGGTGGGATCATCGAACAGCCAGGCAATGTTCTCGTTGCGCAATGCCGTGGCGCCAGGCGGCCGGGGCGCGATAAAGCCGTCGATCTCGCCGCGGTCGAGCATGTCCGAGATCGTGCGTCCTTCCGGCGCGGGCTCGACGCGAACGTCGGGCGGCAACTGGAGCTTGATCTTCTCCGGGCGGCCCGGCGTATCGATGCCGCCGCGCACCCACGTGACGTCGGACGGGTGGACCCCGTACTCGTCCTGGAGGATCGCTCGCGCCCATACGAGCGCGGTGAGCTGGTATTCGGGGATGCCGATGCGGCAGCCTTTCAGGTCTTCGGGCCGCTTGATGCGGTCCTTGCGGACATAGATAGACGTATGGCGGAAAGCACGGGAGAGAAAGACGGGGACGGCGATGTACGGGCAGTCGCCACGCGAGTGCTTGACCAGATAGCTCGAGAAGGAAAGCTCCGTGATATCGAAGTCCTGGCTGCGCATCGCGCGGAAGAACATCTCCTCGGGGGTGAGGGTCATGTAGACCGGATCGACGCCGTCGATCTGGATGCGGCCATCGAGCAGGGCGCGGGTGCGGTCATAGTCGCCCATGGCGACGGAAAGGCGTAGTTTTGTCATCGTGCGATGGCTCCGGGGGCTGGGTCTGATGAATGGAAAGGCGCCGGGAGCGTCCTACGCCGTGATCGAGTAAGAGGGCTCGAACTCCGGCCGGTCCTGGCCATCGGCCCATACGTAGGAGACAGCGAAGGTCCGCCAGTCGTCCGACTTCGGCACGACGGCCTGGAACGCGCAGACGTCGGCGGGAACCGCGTTGGTGCCGGTGCCGATCGCCTCGCCGCCTTCCTGAAAGGCCTTGACGGCATCCAGCATCTGCTTGCGGAACTCGACGATGGCGAGATCGCTGGCACCGAGCCGGTCATGGGTTCGGTCAGCAATCGGCCCCATGGTCAGCCACATTGCCACGTCCTGATTGGGAAAGCCTGAGATGCCGGTGAAGTTGCCAGCCTTCATGGCCTGGCGATCCTGCCAGAAGCGGTTCTCCATATTACGCAGCGGCCGGTAGGACGGGTCCAGGTCGACGCCCACGGTCTGGCGGAGGAACTTGCGCCAGGATTCGGTCTCGGGTGTCTGCGCAGGATGGCCCCAGGCGATAAAGTAGAACGCCGTGTTCGTGTCATCCATCGGGACGTTGACGTTGGCGACGTTGTAGAGATTGTTTGGAGGAATCAATGCCGTCGCGGGGGCAACGAACACGGTCGAGCGGACGTAGTCGTGGGTCTGCGCCTGCTGGATGGGCCGGCGAATGGCTGCATAGCGGAATCCGTAGCCGCCGCGCTGCACCTGCAAGCGCGGCGCCTTGTCGGTCGAGGGACGGAGCCAGAGGTTCGAGGTGGCCTTTGCGCTGCTCACCCGTGCCGGAACCATATCGGAGCTGTGCAGGCTGGAGCTGTGGGCCGAATCGATCGCTCCCTCGAGCACTTGTGCCCAGTTGCATGGCAGGAGCACCTTGGCAATGCTCACCCGGGTCTCTTCGCTCGGCGCCCATTGTGGCGGCGTGAATTCCGGTACCGAATCGGCCGGGCCCATATAGGCCCATACCATCCCGCCCCATTCCTTGTTGGGATACGCCTTGTGCTTGACCTTCTGAGCCATGCAGCTCGAGGGGGGCTCCGAAACCATCTCCAGTACGTTGCCCGCGACGTCCATCTTCCAGCCGTGGTAGAGGCAGCGCAATCCACCTTCTTCGTTGCGCCCGTAGACCAGAGAGGCGCGGCGGTGCGGGCAGTATTCGTCCATCACGCCGACCCGACCATCGCTGTCGCGGAATACCACCAGGTCTTCGCCGAATACGCGAGATTTCACGGGCGCACCGTCAGGTTCCGAAACCTCCTCGATCAGGCATACCGGAGTCCAGTGCCGGCGCATCAGTTGTCCCATCGGCGCGTCGCCTTCGACGCGGCACAGCAGTTCGTTGTCTTCTTTGGTGATCATTTCTGGGCACTCCTGGCGGACGTCTCCCGGGTAGGGTCGGTCGTGCACATCGGTTGTTTTGGTTAATAAAACTTAGTTGACTAAGCATAATGAGGTGGGGCGGCGATGGCAAGAAGGCAGAACGAAAACCAAGGGAATATACTTAGTGGCATAAGTATATTTTCAGGGGTGCGGGCTCGGCGGGCTTATGCGAAAGCCGGCATCGGCCGAGCGGATGGGGGGGCGAAGGATAGGGTAATGGGGAGCCGTCACGCGAGCGGGCGCGTCTGGCATGGCGCGGGAGGCACAAATATCGCGGGCGAGATGCCCGACATGCCCGTCCGGGTCGGGCACCGCTGGTACATCGGCCGCCTGGTTGGTTCGGCGGCTACTCCGCCAAGGACGGATTGTTCGCGCAACTGTGGGTGTGCAAGCCGGAGGAGGATGCGCAAGCGCAGGCCTACTCCGTCAAGGGCTTGCGCACCGCTGTCGCCGGCAGGATCAAGACCTCGATCGGCAAGGTGGAAGGCGACAACGGCATGTGATGGGTCCCTCGCCGCCCGGCAGCCGGATCATTCGCTGATCTCGACCTCCATGTTGGTGATGGTCGGGAAGTGCTTGTTCTGCTTCAGGTTGACGGTGAACGCCACCCCCTTGCGCTTGCCTGCCATGAAGCCGGTATTGCCATCCAGGTCGGACACGGCATCCTGCAGCGGCGGCGTCAGTTGCTTGTAGAAGGCCAGCACCTGCTCGATGCTGTCGGTGGTTTGCAGCCTGAGCACGCGCCTGGCCTTGGCGTTGCTCAAGGCATCCTGCGCGGTGCGATGGACGATTGCCCGCGGGTACAGCGGCACTTGCGGCGAGAATCCCTTGGTGAGCCTGATCGGCTTGGCCGTCGTGTTGCCGGCATCCAGCGTGATGGTCTCCACCTTGGCGATCTTCTCGCCGCCGTCGGTCTGCAGGTCTTCGGGCACGTCCTGGCTCCACGTCACCAGCGGTTGTGCCTTGGCGCGATCGAAGCCGGGCCGCAGGAAGACCGACAGCAGGCCGTGCTCGTCGTCCTGGCAGCCGTTCTTGCCGCACTCGCGGTGCACCAGCGCCGCGGCCAGCACGTCGCCGCGCCCGTCCACCAGCACGGCCGCGCGTTCGGCGCCGTCCGACAACTGGCGGCGCGACGACAACAGGCGCTGGCCGTCGGGGAGTTCCTGTTCGGCCCGGTTGGTGCGCGACTGCAGTCCGGACAGGATCTGCTCGGCCAGCAAGCCATCCTCCCAGTAGTAGGTACCGGACGCGTTGCCCGCAAACCGGGTCACGGCGAGATCCAGCGCGGGGGCATCCCTCGTTTCCCTGGGGCTGGTGTCCAGGACCAGGACGGCATCGGCGGCCAGGGCATAGGGCGCGGCGCCGAGGGTGGAGAGCAGCAAAGCCAGTGCGGCGCAGTGGGCGGGACGAAATCGAAGAGTCATGCGGTGAGCGGAAAAAGTAACGATGTCAGGCCGGGTAACAAGTAAAACGGACGCCGGAGCGCCCGTTTTGACGGAAGGCTGCGAAGCCTCATGTGATTAAAAGTATACTTGGTAATGCCGGGTAGTTGAAGCCGGCCACGGATGACGGTGGCGGCGACGACGACAGGTGGATCGAATAACCCTGCATTTGAATGGATGCATAGCGAGATATGAACAAGAAGATTTCAGTATTCCTGATGGCCGCCGGCACGATCGGGCTTTCCGCACCGGCTCACGCACAGGCGGACCCGGCTGTGCTCAAGGGTATGTATGAGATGTCCCGCAACGTCGCTGGCCTCACCAGCTACTGTGTCGGAAAGGGCTTCCTGAAAGCGGACAGCATCAAGAACGCCAGGAAGATGGTGGCTTTGATGGCGGGGCTTCCCGGCGTCGACACGAGCGGGGGCGATGCCAGCGAGGCTGCGGGTTTGCGCGGCAAGGTGAGGCTGTCCGACGGCAAGGAAGAAGGGATTGAAGGCAGCCCGCTCGGCGCCAGGCAGTGGTGCAAAGACTCGGCGCAAGGTGTGTCGGACGGCTTGAAGAGCGCTGCTGCCGGCTGATCGCGCGGCCGCGCAGAGACAGCCTTCGGCGGCTTCGATGCCAACCGCGCAGGCGCCGCCCGGTACCGCGCCCGGGCTCCCGCGCAAAACCGCATATCGACACGCGTTCTTATTCCTTAAGGATTGAACCGCCACGGGGTAAGTTCATGTTCCAGCCGCATGGCGCCTTTCATCCCGGCGCCGCGGCGTTACCGAGAACCAGGAACAGGAGCCTACGATGAGCGTGGAAATCATTGGCATGATCCAGAGCCAGAAGCAGTCGGAAATCCATCCGGCCAGCGGCCCGGCGGTGGATCGCGACTATGTGCGGGCGTTTGCGCAAGCGCATGAGAACGCCGGTTTCGACCGCGTGCTGGTGCCGCATCACTCCACCGGCCCTTCCGCCACACTCACCATCGCCTACGCGGCAGCCGTGACCGAGCGGGTGCATTTCATGCTGGCGCATCGTCCGGGCTTTACCGCTCCCACGCTGGCGGCCAGGCAGATTGCTTCGCTCGACCAGTTCAGCGGCGGCCGGCTGGGCGTGCATTTCATCTCCGGCGGCTCGGATTCGGAGCAGCGGCGCGACGGCGATTTCCTCGGCCACGACGAGCGCTATGCGCGTACCGATGAATACCTAGGCATCCTGCGGCGCGTCTGGACGGAGGACAAGCCGTTTGACCACGAAGGCACGTATTACCGCTTTACCCAGGGCTTCTCGGAAGTGAAGCCGGCCCAGAAGCCGCATGTGCCGATCTTCTTCGGCGGTGCTTCGGACGCGGCGATTGAAGTTGCCGGACGTCATGCCGATGTCTACGCACTGTGGGGCGAATCGCTCGACCAGGTCCGCGACATCACCACGCGGGTGCGCGCCGAAGCCGCCAGGCATGGGCGGCAGGTGCGCTTCTCGGTCTCGTTCCGGCCGATCCTGGCGGAAACCGAGACGGCGGCATGGGCCCGCGCCAATGCCATCCTCGAAGAAACGCGCCGCCTGCGCGCGGCGGCCGGCCTGGAGCAGGGCGGCCCGCAGCAAAGCGAAGGCGCGCGCCGCCTGCTGGCCGCCGCCGACAAGGGCCCGCGCGTGGACAAGCGCCTGTGGACGGAGATCGCCAGGCTGACCGGCGCGCGCTCCAACTCCACGGCACTGGTCGGCACGCCGGAGCAGGTAGCCGATGCACTGCTGGACTATTACGACCTTGGTGTGACCACGTTCCTGATCCGCGGCTTCGATCCGCTGGAGGATGCCGTGGACTATGGCCGCGAGTTGATTCCGCGCGTGCGCGAACTGGTGGCGCAGCGCGGTGCCGCCACCGGCGCCGGCCGCAAGGCGGCCTGAAGGGGATGACGAGCGGCACCATGACGACATCACGAAGACAATTCCTGCGCTACGGCGCGGCGGCTGCCGCGAGCGGCGCCTTGCCGTTTTCCGTTTCCGCCCAGGGGCGGCCCGTGCTCAAGGCCGGCGACCAGAAGGGCGGCTTGCGGGCGCTGCTGGAAAGCGCCGGCGAGCTGAAGGGCCTCGCCTACGACATCCAGTGGACGGAGTTTCCGGCCGCCGCGCCATTGGCCGAAGCGCTCAATGCGGGCGCCGTGGATTCCGGCCCGATCGGCGACGCGCCCGCCATTTTCGCGCTGGCCGCCGGCACGCCCATCAAGATCATCGGCGCCAACCGCTCGGACCCGTTCGGCACCGCCGTGCTGGTGCGCGCCGATTCGCCACTCAAGACGGCGGCGGACCTGCGCGGCAAGAGCATCGGCACCAATCGTGGCTCCATCGGCCATTTCGTCGCCCTGAAGGCGCTGGAATCGGCCGGGCTCAAGCCAGAGGATGCCAGCCTGCGCTTCCTGCCGCCTGCGGACGCCAAGCTTGCCCTGGTCAACGGCTCGGTCGATGCGTGGGCCACCTGGGAGCCCTACACCGCGCTGGCCGAGACCAGCGGCCACGCACGCGTGCTGGTCAGCGGACGCGGGCTGTGGTCGGGGCTGAGCTACCTGGCGGTGACGGACAGCGCGCTGGCTGCCAAGCGTGAAGTGCTGCGCGATTTCCTGCAGCGCGTGGTGCGCGCGCAAGTGTGGTCGTACCAGCATGTGGACAGCTTTTCCGCCGCGCTGGCGCGCATCGTCGGCATCCCGCCGGAGGCGGCGAGGCTGCAGTTCGAACGGCGCCATACGCAATGGCGCAATATCGATGCGCAGTTGATCGCCGAGCAGCAGCGCACGGCGGATTTCTACCTGAAGGCCGGGCTGCTCAAGCAGCGGCTGGATGTACGGACGACGTTCGACACCAGCTTCCCGCTGGCTGCCTGAGCGGGTATTCTCGCGCCGCTGGCGACTAGTGCAGYGGCAGCACGAGATCGGATTCACGCAGGCTGACCACCCGGTTGCGGCCGCTGCGCTTGGCCTGGTACAGCGCCTCGTCCGCGCGGGCATAGGCCTGTTCGAAGCTGGTGCCGGGCGGGTTCCAGCTCACGCCGAAACTGGCCGTCACCTGCAGGCTCCGGGGCAGCGCAAACGCGTGGTTGGCGATATGCAGCCGCATGCGTTCCGCGAGCTTGACCGCGGCGTCGAGCGTGCGCCCCGGCAGCAATGCGGCGAACTCCTCGCCGCCCACCCGGCCAATCAGCCCGCCGTCCGGCACGGTTTGCTCCAGGCAGTCGACGACACCGCGAATCACGGCGTCGCCCACCGGATGGCCAAGCGTGTCGTTGASCCGCTTGAARTGGTCGATGTCGAGCACGATCAKCGACAGGCTGCCGCCGGCAAGCAACGTCCCGGCCCGCTCGATGATGGCGCCGCGGTTCAGCGCGCCAGTGAGCGTATCCCGCGTCGCGCGGAACTCCAGTTCGCGCGCCAGGTCCTGCAGCCGGTGGTTGAGCCGGTTCATTTCCAGCTCTTCGCGGTCGCTGCGCCGTATCAGGCGCCGTGTCTCGCGCATCAGCCGTTCGTAATGGCCAATCAGGTCGCCGAGCGTGTCGCGGTACGCCTGGGCGCCGGCATCGGGATTGGCGAATACCGCCCTGGCACCGGCCAGGACGCTGTTTTCCGACTCGAAAAGATCTGGCTCGGTCATGCGCGGCTCAGCTTGTCGTCGTGGCGTGGTCGAAGAATGCGATGGCCGGAAAATCGGCGTGCAGGTCCTGGCCGAATTCCAGGATGGTGTCATCGTCCACGTCGTGATACCAGTGCAACGTCACCCGGTTGCCCTTGTCGGCCGCATCGTTCATGGCATCGAACATGCTGAACAGCACCTTGGTGCTGGAGCTGTTGAAGTACGTCAGCGCAACGTGGACGGTGACCTCCGTATCCTCGCACGCAGCCAGGTACTTGCGCAGGCGCAGAATCACGTCGCCGTAGAACACGGCGGCATTCTCAGGATAGGACTCGCCCCTGAGCGAGAGGGTGTGCTGCTTGAAATCGAAGCTCACCTCGGGCGAGGTCGGCGTGGCGGCTATGAACAGGTTTTCCATCAGATTCCCTTTCGATCCCGTTCAGATTGTTCAGATGGTTGCGGTGAGGAAGAACATGGTCGAGACCGGGTCCGTATCGATAGGCTGGAAGCTGTACTCCAGCGGCGCGCTGGCGTCGCGGGCCACCGTCAGGAAACCGAGGCCTGCGCCCTTGCTGCCTTCCGGCGCCTCCGCGCGCATGGTTTCCTTGTACGCCTGCTTGATCTGGTCCAGCGTCATGCTGCGCAACGGCTCCAGCGCGGCGCGCAGTTGTCCCACCCTGGCGACCGCCACCGGGTTGGAGCACATCAGCCGGTAGCGGTCGTCGACCATGCAAATGCAGACCGAGCCGTGCCGCAGCTGGTTGCTGTCCTGCGTGGGCGGGGTCAGCGCATCGGACGAGTAATGGACGATGTTCTGCGCCATCTCCACGAACGAGGAGAAGAGCTTGCGCCGGGTCGATCCGTCCACGCCGCTTACCGTCAGTTGCAGCCGCACCGCATCCGACATCGCCGCGATGATGTTCTGGGAGAAATAGCCGACGTAGTAGAAGATCACGTTGCGTTCCCTGGCCATTTCAAAGAATGGGCCATATTCGTTGTCAATCGAATTACCGTTCATATCTGGACTATCGAACGCGAACTATTGAACGCGAAAACAGAAGAAAGTGAGATCGTCGCGGCGGCGATGATGGCCTTGCCATGCGCGATACTGATCCAGCACCGCCTGGTTGATCTGAGCCGCCGAGGCATGCCGGCTTGCCCGGATCGCTTCGCGGATACGGCGCTTGCCAAAGGCAATCTCCTTGGGGCCGCCGATCTGGTCGATCAGCCCGTCGGTGGTCACGAACACCACGCCGCCAGGCTGGGTCTGGATCACGCGGTTCCGCCACGCAAAGTCCAGGTCTGTGTCGACATAGCCGACGCCCATGCGCTCGCCGTCCAGGATCTCGCCTTCTTCGTCGCCGGGCTGCAGCACGAACAAGGCGCTCTTGGCACCGGCGAACGCGAGCCGCCGGCTAGCGTTGTCGAACCAGAAGAACGCCGCATCCATGCCGTCATTGGACCCGGGCGTGTCGTCGTCGCCATCGATCTGGCCCAGCATCTGCTTGATGCCACGGTTCACCGCCGCCAGCAGCGCACCGGGGTCGCGCGGGCCGCGCTGCTCGATGGCCTGGATCAGGATGGACGAGGAAATCAGGGTCAGGAACGCGCCCGGCACGCCGTGGCCGGTGCAATCGGCCAGCGCGGCGAACCAGCCGTCTTCAAAGGCGGCAAAGTGATAGAAATCCCCGCCGACCACATCGCGTGGCTCCCACACCAGGCTGGCGTCGCCAAGCGTTTTGGCAAGCGCCTCGCGCGAGGGGCGCAGCATCGAACGCTGGATGGTGCTGGCGTAGTCGATGCTGTGCATGATCTGGCGGTTCTTCTCGGCCTGCATGTCCGCGACCACGCGCATCAGCTGCAAGCCATGCCCGATGCCAAGGAAGCGGCCGTCCCGCGCGATGATGAAGCCGTCGGCAAGCGCCTTCTCGCCATACTCCACCGCCTTGAAGGTCAGGGCCTCGATGCTCATCGCGGCATCGACCACCAGCGGCTCCTTGTCCATGAAGGCGATGCAGCTCTTGCGGTTATACAGCTCCCGGTGATAAGGCTTGCTCATCTGCGACATGAAGATCGCGCGATTGATCAGGCCGATCGGCGTGCCGTTCTCGGTCACCGGCAGGCTGGCAAGGTCCCGGTGCTTGCCGAACACATCCAGCACTTCCTGGTTGTTCTGCTCCGTGGTCACCGATGGCGTGGTGACGCAGAGATCCTCGGCACAGGGCTGCCGAAAGCGGGAACGAGCCAAGTGTGAGTCAACCGGAACGTCAGGCATCGCCAGGGCATTCGGACTATTGGGAAGCCGCCGATTGTATGGCGCGCGCATGACGGTTGCGTGACATGTGGCGCGCGGCCCATCCTGCTGGATGTAGTGTCGCTAGCCACCGTTAGTCGGTTGCCGGCGCGCTCGCTTCCTTTAGTGCCGCCGCGTCATACTCACGCGCCGAGTCGGCGGCGCGGCCCTTTCCCAGCACGCGGAAGGTGGCCGGATCGGCGCCGTCGATCGCCACCAGGTTCACATAGCCGACGATGTAGGCGTGCTTACGGTCGCGCGCGAAGTCGGCGTCGAGGAATTCGAGGGTGGGCAGGTGCACGCGCCTGGCCGATACCGGGCGGCGCCCGAAGAAGAGCTGCTCGCCGGCCAGCAGGAAGCCGGGGTGGGGCACCTGCAGCGTATCGTGCGGCGCGTCGACCTTGAGCGGCTTGTCGTCGCAGAACAACTGTGCGTCGTCCCACGCGTAGCAGCCTGCGATGCGCAAGGTATCGGGGTTCACGCCTTTTTTGGCCTTGCCGCGATGGAAGGCGCGGCTGGCATCCCGGGCCCACGAGTGCTGCAGCACGGTAAAGCCGGCGGGATCGACCTTGCGCAGGGCTTGCGGCGTTTCATAGTGGTTCGGTGCGTAGAACACGCTGGCGCCGTCGCTGAGATAGCCGTCCCCCAGCGCTTGCAAGCTGGATATCGGTCGCGAGGAAAGCGGGGTCAGTTCGCATGAGCCTTCGCTGTACCGGTGCAGCCAGTGGATACCGTGCGCGTCGCCACAGAACACGCCGGTAAGGCCGTGGCCGACGGGCAGTTCCCGCGCGGCAAAGGTGTCCGGATCGAGCCCGGTGAGGCGATGGCCGTCGTATCGCACATCGCGCGTTGGCGTGGCTTCTGCGGCTGGCGCCTGCAGGCGGTGCCACCAGTAATCCTGCAGCGTGGGGAGAGCGGTGAAGAAGTCCCGCCAGCGCTCCACCTCGTCCTGGTCGAGCGCGGTCCTGCGCTTGCCTTCGTCGATCGGGCCGGTCTTGTCGGTCATGCGCAGCGGCCCGTCGCCATTGGGCGCCACCACCAGGCTGGCGCGGTCGGCATCGATGCGCTGGCCGAAGTAGTAGACATGCCCGGCATCCGCAATGTAGTTGCCCGGGAGGCCCACTACGGTGGCGCCGTCGGCGCCGATCACGCGCTTGCCGTTGAAGTAGGCCGACTCTGCGTCCACCGCGTAATAAGCATGCGTGCAGGCCACCGGCTGCAGCGGGCCGCTCTCTGGCCAGTGCCAGCCCTGGTAGGTGAGCGGCCGGAAGGCCTGCGGGCTGCGGGTGCGGATGGTCTTGCCGGTAATGATGTATGCCTGGCGCGCATCGCGGGCGTAGCGCTCGTTCAGGACTTCGAAGGTGGCTAGATCGGCGTCTTCGATCCGGTAGAAGTAGTACCAGGCCGTGCCGCTGCCTTGCTGGGCCTGCACGATGACGTGCTCGCCGTCGGTGAACCAGCGTCCGTCGATGCAGCGAAATGCCTGCGGGCGGGCGATGGGCAGCGGGTTGCCGTCCTTCCCCCAGAGCGGCCGGTCGTTGTATGACCAGATCACGGTATCGCCTTCGATGAAGTACGAAGGATGGTTGGTTGGCTGGCGCGATGCAGTCATGAAAGGCCGTCCTGAATGCCGAGTGGAGCAAGGTCGACATGGTAAGTGGTAATCCCGCACAGGCCAATGTTCTCCGCTTTTCATTATTGCAATTAACGGCCAGAAATTTTCCCCGCCCATATGTAACGCGCCGGCCGCTTGCGGCCGGCGGCAGAGGCGTGCAGGATGTGGGGCGGTAAGCAAAACCCATCAATGAATTGGACGAACTGGAGACCTTATGCCGTACATGCTGCTCATCGTCGAGCCGATTGGCCAGCGCGCCGGGCGCACCCCGGAACAGGGGCGCGAAGCCTACGCCAGCATGCAGCGCTTTGCCGAAGGCCTGAATGCGCGCGGGGCGCTGCTGGGCGTCAACTCCCTCACCTCGGAAACCAACGGTGTGCGCGTGCAGGTGAGGGAGGGGCGGCGCGACCTGCTTGACGGCCCGTTCGCCGAGGCCAAGGAAATGATCGGCGGCTACTTCCTGATCGACTGCGCCACGCAGGACGAAGCCATCRCCATCGCCGCCGAATGCCCCGCCGCGGCGTGGTGCACCGTGGAAGTCCGCGAGGTTGGCCCTTGCTTCATGTAAGGCCGCAGGGGGACCGCGGCGTGGCGCAGATTAGGTAGTTACCCTGCGTCGGGGATTTTTTTCGCATTGCGTGTCGATCAGGGCGCGCGTGGTTCGTCGTACCGGTAAGAGCCACCGAAACGGCAAGGCTTGCTACCGACAACGGATTACCCCGAGTACAAGGAGAACTGCAATGCGATTCATGATCCTGGTGAGAGCCACGCAAGGCAGCGAAGCCGGCACGATGCCGGAAGAAGGCCTCTTCGCCGCGATGGCGGCCTATCACGAGCAACTGGCCAAGGCGGGCGTGTTGCTGGACGCCGCCGGCCTCAAGCCCACCTCCGCCGGCTGGCGCATCCGCTATGCCGGCGGACAGCGCACGGTCATCGACGGACCGTTCGCCGAGACCAAGGAAGTGGTGGCGGGCTACACGCTGATCCAGGTGCGCAGCCGCGATGAAGCCATGGAATGGGCGCGGCGCTTTCCCTCGCCGCACGGCGAACTGGCCGACGGCGAGATCGAGGTACGGCAGCTGTTCGAGCTGGAAGACTTCGGTCCCAGCCCGTCGGTGCAGCGCTTGCGCGACATTGGCGCGGGCCAGCATTGAACCCGGCGCCAGACCCGAAACCCTCCCAGCCAGCCAATCCTCGGACACCCATCATGCTCAAGACCATCCTGCTAGTCGCCTTTTCGGCCGTCGCCCTGTTGCTGATCTTCACCGCCACGCGCCCCGATACCTTCCGCGTGGAACGCAGCGCCAGCGTCAAGGCGCCGCCCGAACGCGTGTTCGCGCTGATCAACGACCTGCACAGCTTCAACCAGTGGAATCCGTATGAAAAGAAGGACCCGGCGCTCAAGGGCACCTACGGCGGCACGCGCAGCGGGCAGGGCGCCGCCTATGCCTGGGAGAGCGACAAGGTGGGCGTGGGACGGATGGAGATCGTCGACACGGTGCCGGCCTCCAGGGTCACGATGAAGCTGGATTTCTTCAAGCCGTTCGAAGCCCACAACACCGCCGAATTCACGCTCAGGCCGGAGGCCGGTGCCACGCGCGTCACGTGGTCGATGCAAGGCGCCGTGCCGTTCTTCGCCAAGCTGGTGCACCTGGTCTTCAACATGGACAAGATGGTGGGCAAGGACTTCGAGGAAGGCCTGGTCAACCTGAAGACGCTGGCCGAGGCGCCGGCGGCCCGGTAAGCCCCGGCCATCTCCAGGCATGCACGCCAACACGCGATTCCGGATTCCAAGGACAACATCATGCATAAGCAAATCTACCTGAACCTTGCCGTGGCCGACCTGCAGCGCTCGCAGGATTTCTTCAAGGGCCTGGGATTTACCTTCAACCCGCAATTCACCGACGACAATGCCGCCTGCATGGTCATCGGCGAGAACATCTACGCAATGCTGCTCAAGCATGAATTCTTCAAGTCCTTCACCACCCGCAAGCTGTGCGATACCTCCGACAGCACGGAAGTGCTGATCTGCCTCTCCTGCGAAAGCCGTGCCGAGGTGGACGCCTTGGTCGCCAAAGCCGTGGCCGCCGGCGCAACGGCGCCGCGCGCACCGCAGGACCACGGCTTCATGTATGGGCACGGGTTCGATGATCTCGACGGGCATATCTGGGAATTGGTGTATATGGAGCCCTCGGCGCCCGGCGCGACCAGCGCGGCCTGAAGCGCATGGTGACGACGACACCGACGCAGCGGGCGATTGAAGCCGTCTGGCGCATCGAATCCGCCAAGGTCATCGCCCACGTTGCGCGCGTGGTGCGCGACGTGGGGCTAGCCGAAGAACTGGCGCAGGACGCGCTCGTTGCCGCGCTGGAGCACTGGGGCGAGACCGGCGTGCCGGACAATCCCGCTGCCTGGCTCATGACCGCGGCGAAGAATCGCGCGCTCGACCATTTGCGCCAGCAGGCACTGCACGCCCGCAAGCACGAGCAGATCGGCCACGATCTCGAAGCGATGGAGGCTCACGTGGTACCGGATTTTGTCGATGCGCTGGACGCCGCGCGTGCGGACGATATCGGCGACGACCTGCTGCGGCTGGTCTTCACCGCCTGCCATCCGGTGCTCTCCACGGATGCGCGGGTCGCCATGACGCTGCGCTTGCTGGGCGGGCTGACCACCGAGGGAATCGCACGTGCCTTTCTCACGCCGGAGGCCACCATCGCCCAACGCATCGTGCGCGCCAAGCGCACCCTCGGCGCGGCCCGCGTGCCCTTCGAAGTGCCCGGCCCGCAGGCACGGGCACCGCGCCTGGCTTCGGTGCTGGAGGTGATCTACCTGATTTTCAACGAAGGTTATTCCGCCACGGCTGGCGACGACTGGATGCGCCCCGCGCTGTGCGAGGAAGCGCTGCGCCTGGGCCGCACGCTGGCTGGCCTGGTGCCGGAGGAAAGCGAGGTGCACGGACTGGTGGCGCTGATGGAGATCCAGGCCTCGCGCACGCATGCGCGGGTGGATGCGCAGGGCCGCCCGGTGCTGTTGCCCGACCAGGATCGCAGCCGCTGGGACCACTTGCTGATCCGGCGCGGGCTGGGCGCGCTGGCGCGGGCGGAGGAACTCGGCGGCGCGCTCGGGCCCTATGCCTTGCAGGCGGCGCTGGCGGCCTGCCACGCCCGCGCGCCCAGCGCGGAGGAGACCGACTGGGCGCAGATCGCCGCGCTCTATGATGCGCTGTCCCAGGTAGCGCCGTCCCCGGTGGTGGCGCTGAACCGCGCGGTGGCCGTCGGCATGGCCTTCGGCCCCGAAGCCGGCCTGGAACTGGTCGATGCGCTCGTTGCCGCACCGGCGCTGGCGAAGTACCACCTGCTGCCCAGCGTGCGCGGGGACTTGCTGTTCAAGCTGGGCCGTCTGGATGAGGCCCGTGCCGAATTCGAGCGCGCGGCGGGCATGACGCGCAACGCCCGCGAGCGCGAGTTCCTGCTCGGGCGGGCGCGCGATGCGGGGGCCACCCGGTCGTGACTCGCCAGCGCGCATTGCTGCGCGTCACCACCGCTCCCGGTAAAACTCTAATATCGGATACCGAAATATCTAAATTCCCCAATATCGGAAAGCCGACGATGATCCTAGCCGGGGCCCGGGGGATCGATTGCTGCCGGGCCCTGCAAAAGCCATCCGGCCGCCGACGACGGCAGGACCGGCAGGCCTCACCATCGAAGTGTTCCAGGAGACTCCAATGATTCCACGGCTACTGTTGACCGCCAGCCTGGCGCTGGTTGCATTCTTCGCCTCTGGCGCCGTCGGCGCGCAACAACCGGCGCCACAGCCTGCACCTCAGGCCGCACCGCAAGCCGCGCCTCAGGCGCCCATGAATGCAAAGGAAGCGAAAGCGAAATTCGCGGAAAAGTTCGCTGCCGCCGATACCAACCACGACGGCAAGCTGACCCGCGAGGAGGCGGAAGCCGGCATGCCGGAGGTCTACAAGAACTTCGACAAGATCGATACGAAGAAGAAGGGCGAGGTTACGCAGAGGCAGATTGGCTCGTACTTTGCGGCCAAGGCCAAGCAGAAGGCCGCGGCGCAGAACCCGGGAAGCCTGAACTGACCTGGCGGTGCCGGCGGGGAATTCGCGAGCGAAACGCTTCGGGATTCCGCCGGCAGCGGACGGTGCGGCGGTATCGGAAATGCAGGTCCCCGACGACAGAGATCCCCGGAAACTGGCTGGATTGCAACCAGTGCCGGGGAGCTTTAAATATTCTTTAATTCTATTTAATACCTTTTATACCTGAACACGACGGAGGATTTCCGTTGTCGTTTCAGTCAGGTCAGGAGATTGAAGGCGAACCCTAGCGCAATTGCGCCGCCGAGCGCCTCCACTGCTGCCAGCGCGAGAAGGTTCTTCAAAATGAAGGCATCGTCCTGCTTGGTCACCATGGTGTTGTCTCCTGAAGTAGGAATCAACGGCTGGAAGGAAATGGCTGCCACGGCAGTACCGATCCACGCTCCAGCCATGTCTTGATTCGCTTCCAGTAGACCGCAACCCGAAGCCGGCGAAAAGCTGGCATAAACCCCTATTCAGGCAGCCGGTGGCCCGCTGGCCTGGGGCGCCTCACCACAATGCGGAGCGTGCACCGGGGGGGGGCTGAGAAATCTGCAGTTCGGGTTTCTATTCCGACCGCAAGGCCTCCTGCGGAGCAAGCCGTGCCGCCCTGCGTGCCGGCAGCACTCCGGCAGCCAGACCAATCACCACCGCCAGCAACTCGGCCAGCACAGCGTAGGACCACGGTGTGTGGACCGGCAGCGCCGGCAACGCCGCCGTAAGCACCTGCGCGATACCCCATCCCAGCAGCAGTCCTGCCATGCCGCCGATGGCAGCGAGCACCGCGGCTTCACCAAGAAAGAGGAGCATGACCTGTGCCTCGGTCGCACCGATGGCGCGCAGGAGCCCGATCTCCGATGTGCGTTCGGCCACAGCGATGGTGAGAATCGTGAGGATCCCCACGCCGCCCACGATCAGCGAGATGGCGCCGATCGCTGCCACCGCGAAGGTAATGGCATCGAGTACGGTGCCGAACACCTCCAGCATCTTCTGCTGGGGCGTGACGGTGAAGTCCTCGGCACCATGGCGCGCGCTCAACAGGCGTTTGATGCCGTCCTCCACGTCGGGGAGCGGGGCGGTGGGATCGTAGGTGACTTCGATCTCGACCAGGCTTTCCCGGTTGAACAGGTCCAGGGCACGACCGGCCGGTATATAGACCGTATCGTCCAGGTCGAAGCCCAGCATCTGCCCCTTCGCTTCCATCACGCCCACCACGCGATAGCGTTCACCGCCTACGCGGATGCGCGCTCCCAGCGGGTTGTCGCCGCCGAACAGTTCGCGCGCCACTCTCGCGCCGAGTACCGCCAGCGTGCGCGCTGCGCGCGGATCGTCATCCGGCAGGAACTGGCCGGAGGCCACGCGCATGCTCAGCGCCTCGGTGAATCTGGGCCCGACACCATACAACGTCACCCGCCTGCTCTTGCCGAGGTAGTCGACTTCGGCATTGCCCTGCACCAGTGGGTTGGTCACACGCACGTGGGGGGCGTGGCGCAGGGCGATGGCGTCCTCGATCGTGAGTGGGCGCACGGTGTTGATCGACCCGAGCGAAGCACCGTGGGTCTGGGTGCGGCCTGGCGTCACGCCGATCAGATTGGTGCCGAACTGGGTGAACTCTTCGATCACGAAGCGATGCAGCCCTTCGCCGATCGAGGTCAGCAGGATGACCGCGGCAATGCCGACGGCAATGCCCAGCGCGGTGAGCAAGGTGCGTAGCCGGTGAGCAGCCAGGGAGGCGAGGGTGAACTGGATGAGGTCCGCGTAGCGCATGGGTCATCGTCCAGACAGAGCCTGCACCGGATCCAGCTTTGCCGCGCGTTGGGCCGGTACCACGGTGAAGGCGATGGCGGTCACGACGGCGATGGCCGGCGCCCCCAGCAAGGCCCACCAGGGCGGGGTGAAGGGAATCGCCGGATAGAGCCGTACTGCAAGCCTGCACGCGGCTTCGCCCACAGCCAGGCCCGCGGCCACGCCACCGAGTGCCAGCAGTACCGCCTCGGTGAAGAAGAGCAGCCGGATGTGGCCGGCGGTGGCGCCGAGCGCCTTGAGCAGTCCGATCTCGCGCTGCCGCTGGGTCACCGCAATCAGCATCACGTTCATGATGAGAATGCCGGCCACGGCGAGACTGATGGCTGCGATGCCGCCCACCGCCAGCGTGAGCGCGCGCAGGATGCGGTCGAACGTGGCGAGCACCGCGTCCTGGGTGATGACGGTCACGTCGCGCTTGCCTTCGTGACGCTGGCGAATGATCTCCTCGGCGTCGGCCCTGGCGCCCTGGATCTGCTCGCGGGCCTTCGCCTCGATCAGGATGCGGAACAGCGAGTCGGTATTGAACAGGGCCTGGGCCGCCGACAGGGGAACGATGACCAGTTCGTCCGTGTTGAAGCCCAGCGATTCGCCCTGGCCGGCCAGCAGCCCGATCACGCGAAAGCGCCGGTCCCCGATGCGCAGCCATTCACCCAGCGCCTGGCGCGTGCCGAACAGCTCCATCGCCACCCTGGTGCCGATCACGCACACGGGCTGGCCGTGGTGCGGATCGCCCTCGGGCAGGAAGCTGCCCTGGGCTAGTGCCATATGGCGCACCGCCAGCAATTCGGCGGTGGACCCAAGCACTGGCGCTTCGCGCCGTAGCGCGCCGACATGCAGATCCGCGTTCCCGACAATGAGCGGCGCGACGCGCAGTACGGCGGGACTGCGCCTGAGTGCGAGCGCATCGTCCAGCGTCAGGTCGCGCGTGGTTGCGCCCAGCACGATCCCCGGCGCCGCGCCGGCCGTTTCGCTGCGCCCGGGCAGCACGATGACGAGGTTGGTGCCAAGCGAGCCGAACTGGTTCACCACATACAGCCTTGCTCCCTCGCCGAGCGCGCTCACCGTCACCACGGCGGCGACWCCGATTCCCATGGCGAGCAGGATCAGCAGGCTGCGTGAGCGGTAGCCGCGCAGCACCTGCCAGGTGAAACCGAGAACGTCAGCGAGCCGCATGGCTATCCTGCCGCGGCTCGTCACCGGCGATGCCGCCGTCCACCATGCGCAGCCTGCGCCGGGAACGGGCGCCGATCTCCGGGTCGTGCGTGACCACGATCAGCGTCGCACCCTGTGCATGCAGGCCCTCCAGCACGGCCATGACTTCCTGGCCGGTATGCCGGTCCAGATTGCCGGTGGGCTCGTCGGCGAGAATCATCCCCGGGCGCATGGCCATGGCACGGGCGATGGCAACCCGCTGGCACTGCCCGCCCGAGAGTTCGTCAGGCCGGTGCCTGGCGCGGTCTTGCAGGCCGTACTCGCCGAGCAGCGCGTCAACGCGGCGGCGGCGTTCGGCCGGGTCCATCCCTGCGAGCACCATCGGCAGCTCGATGTTTGCGGCGGCAGTGAGGCGCGGCACCAGGTGAAAGAACTGGAATACAAAGCCGATCTTCTCACGCCGCAGGCGCGCCAGTTCGTCGTCCGGCAGCGCGGTCACGTCGTGGCCATCCAACTGGTAAGTACCTGTATCGGCTCGATCCAGCAGGCCCAGGATATTTAGCAAGGTTGACTTGCCGGAGCCCGATGGGCCCATGATGGAGAGGTACTCTCCCTGAGCAACCGCAAGGTCGACTCCATGGAGCGCATGCACGGCCTCGCCGCCCAGCACGAAAGTCCGCCCGATGCCGTCGAGCCGGATCATTTTGCTCGCGTCTCCACGGTAGTCTGTTTTTCCTCGACAGCGGCGATGCCGGCCTGGAGCCCAATCCGTTCCGGTGACGTGACGACGCGCTCGCCGCGCTTGAGCCCCGCCGTCACCTCGGTGAACTCCGCGTTGGAAATCCCGGTGTCGAGCTTGCGCGCCTCCAGCCTGCCGGCGGCATTCAACACCAGCACGCGGTTGCCGGATGTCAGTGCAGCGGTAGGGATGCGCAGCGCCTGGTCGCGGGCATCGGTCACGATTTCCACATCGGCGCTATAGCCCACCAGGAGATGGCGGACGATGTCGGGACTGTCGAACTGGACCTCGACCTCAACGGTGCGGGCCTGCTTCTCCAGTGCCAGGACATAGGGGGCGATGCGGCGCAATTTGCCTTCGAAATGCCTGCCCCGATAGGCGTCCAGGGTGACGCGCGCCGGCATGCCTACCTGCAGGCGTGCCGCGTCGATCTCGTCGATCGGTGCGGATACATAGAGGCACGAGTCGTCGATCAGGTCCACGGCGGGCAGCGTCGGGATGCCGGGCGGCGAGGGCGTCAGGTATTCGCCGATCTCACCGTTGACTTCGGCCACCACGCCGTCGAAAGGCGCCTTCAGCACCGTGCGCGCAGTATCCGCGCGCGAGGCGGCGATACGCGCCCCGGCCTCCTTCACCTGCGCCTTCGCGGACTCGCACGCGGCGCGCCTGGAGTCGGCGTCGGCATCGGTCCGCTCCACCGCCTGGGGCGAGACGAAGCCTTTCCCCACCAGTTCCCGCGAGCGCCGGGCGTCGCTTGCCGCCGCCTTGGCCAGTTCGCACACTTCGCGCACGTGCGCGGTGGCTGTCAGCAACTGGTTTTGCGAGAGCTGTTCGCGCGCGACCAGGTCTTCGTTCCAGAGGATGAGCAGTATCTGGCCAGCCTTCACCCGATCACCCTTGTGGATATTCAACACCTCGATGCGTCCGGCCGCCGGCGGCGCCAGTTTCGCCCGCCGGCAGGCTGACACCGAGCCTGCCCGGGTGTTGGCGACAGTGGCCTCGACTCGTCCCTGCTCGACCCTGACCGTCGTTACCGCTACCGGCTTGGTACGGTTTGCGTACCAGCCTGTGCCGGCGATGCCTGCGAGTATCGCCACGACAATCGCGATGCGCCTGACGAGGCGGCTGCGTATCAGCGTTCCTGGCGGAGACAGGGGCGTGTCTGGCATAGGGTAGGGGATGCGAAGACGTCGGGTGCGAATGTTGCGCTGCATCAGCCTCACCGTCCGCGGTCTCTGTATCGTAGCCCATCCCAGCAACGCCCATGCAGCGCATCTCCGGGCCCATGTGATGCACGAGCGGGGCGAGGCGGCGTTGCACAGTGTCGTTACCGGCGCAGCCTCATTCCCGTGGCGCGCCGAGCTGGCGGGAGCGCTTCGAAATACGGTGCCATGGCGCAAAGTGCATGAACGTGCACCGCGTGTTTTCCCGAAGGCCGGACTGGGCGATGCCTGCCGTGCAGGCGCTGTCCGCGCCCCGGCTCGCGCTAACTGAGGAATGCGTAGTTTGGTCAGGCGCATATCCGAAAATTCCCATCGAAGAATGGGAAATTTCCGAATGTTCATTGTGGCAATTACCGGTAGCATGCCTGCCGCACCAGAGCGTATCGAGAAATTTCACGGAATTTTGCATTCCGATTTTCGAATAACAATTGGTATTTCGTCATCGCTTCACGGGTTGCCGCCGTACTGCCGTAGCTGTGCGCACGCCGCCAGAAAGGCGTCTCACGAAGGCCATGCCATGCCGAGAAAGCCGGCCTGCGGCCCCGCCTTCCATCTTTGGCATTGCGACTGCACCGTAATCCATAAAAGGAATTTTTTTAAATTTCCTCAAAGAATAGGACACGTCCGATTGATCCTCTCCGCACTCACCCARTAGCATGTTTGCCGAATCGGGCCGGAGCGCCAAGCTCACGGTGTTTTGCAGCCCGGACTTCGAATAGACGTGGTTGCGTGGTGCGCCGCGGTGCAAAGCACCTAGTCACTTTTCGTTCCTGGCGTGCGCAACCAATCCGCCAGGAATCTTGCCGCGAAGCGGCAGGCGTGACAACGGAGAAGACATGGGCGTTATCGACAAATTCGAGGCATACGGCGCAAGGATGCCCGGGCGCCAGGCTTACCATCTGGACATTCCTCGCGCGGCCAGCGCGGCGGAACTGTCGGTAGTGTCGTTCGAGGCAGTGGAGCGATTGGGAGAGATCTACACCGTCACGATCCGGCTAACCCACCCGCTGGAACTCGACCGGGCGGAATACCTCAATTGTGACGCGACCTTCGTGATCGACCCCGGCGACGGCAGCGAACCGCGCCGGTTCGCGGGGTGGATATCGACGTTCTCACGCACGAARCGCACGCGCGATTTCTTCGCCTACGAAATCGTGCTCCGGCCACTGGCCGCGCGGCTCGAACTCGTCCGGACCACGCGCATCTACCAGAACAAGACGGCCCCCCAGATCATCGAGGCTATCCTGCGCCGGCACGAACTCCGGGGCCACCAGTTTKCCATCAAGSYGCGCCGCGAGTATRCCCAGCACAAATTCCGCTTCCAGTACCAGCTATCCGACTGGGAATATGTCCAGTTGCTGATGCGCCAGGAAGGGCTGTATTGCTACTTCATCCCGGGAAAGTTCGGCGAGATGATCGTCTTCGGCGACGACATCGACCACTACGTCTACCAGCCCGAACTGCGCGTGCCCTATCGSGAGACCGCCGGCCTGGAAGCCGGCATCGAGGCGGTATCCGACATCCAGGTGCACGCCAAGACCGTGCCCGAATCGGTCCTGGTCGCCGACTACAACCCGGATCAGGCGTGGGAACCCATCAAGGGCGAGGCCAAYGTCGCGCGTAAAGACAAGACAACGTACGGCCAGCAGTATATCTACGGCACGCATCATCTGGACAAGGCCGAGGCGAAGTGGGAGGCGCAGCTGCGCCACGAGGCCCTGCTGGCCGGCCAGCTTGTCTATGCGGGCGAGAGCAACGTGCTCAGGCTGCAYMCCGGCWGCATCCTGCGCATGGATGAGCCATTGGCYGARGCCCCCAACGGCCAGGTCATCACCGAAGTCATCCATACCGGGGGGCGTGATGCCGCTTACCGCAAYACCTACAAGGCCATCCCGTCGGACCGGCGCTTTCGCCTGCCGCTGGACGAGGAAAACTGGCCGAAAATCCAGGGCACGCTGAGCGCGCGCATCACCTCGCCCGGCCAATACAAATACGCGTACCTGACAAAAGCGGGCCACTACGTCGTCCGCTTCGATTTCGATTTTGAGCMATGGCCGAAGGGCATGGAAAGTGAGGCCATACCCCTRGCAAAACCGTATGCCGGCGGCCTGCAAACCGGGTTCCACTTCCCGCTCATCGACGGCACCGAAGTYGCGATTGCCTTTCGCGACGGCAACCCGAACAAGCCCTATATCGCGCAYGCGCTGCATAACAGCCGGCAAGAGGACCTGATCACCACYCGGGACCGGTGGCTGTCGCGCAACCTGATCAGGACGCAGAGCAACAACAAGCTGCGCATGGAGGACTGGAAGGGAGAGGAGAGCATCAAGCTCTCCACCGAATATGGTGGCAAGACCCAGCTCAACCTTGGCTACCTCGTTGATCGCAACAAAAAAAAGCGGGGGGAGGGCTTTGAGCTGCGTACAGACGCCTGGGGAGCGATCCGGGGTGGCAAGGGGCTGTTCCTTTCGGCGGACGCGCAGCCGAATGCTGGCGGCGAGCAACTTGCCATGTCAGATGCCGAAGATACGCTGCGGCAAGCCATGGACATGATGCGCAGCCTCAACGATTCCGCAAATGCCGCCAAAGCGTGGCTTGCGCAGATCGACCAGCAGCGCGCCTTGATCGAGCAGACGCTTACGCAACTCAAGGCGCCTGCGATCCTCGCCAGCGCGCCGAAAGGCATTGGCATTGCCAGTGGGCGGGACATGCAACTCGCTGCGAGCAAGCAAATCTTCATGACGGCTGGCGGTGGCCTGGACATCGGGGTAATGAAGCGCATCACTGCCGCAGCCGGCGAGGCCATCTCCCTGTTCGCGGCAAAGCTGGGTATCCGGATCTTCGCTGCAAAGGGCAAGGTGCAAATACAAGCCCAAGGCGATGCGCTGGAGTTGATGGCACTCAAGAATGTTGCTGTCAGTTCCTCGACTGGCGAAGTCATGATCACCGCCTCGAAGGGCATCACCCTCGGCGATGGCGCGGGCGCATACATCCGGATTGCAAACGGGAAGATCGAACTCGCCAGCCCCAGCGGGGAGGTCAACGTCAAGGGCAACTTGCGTACCGACGATCCCGCCGGCGGCAACTTTGCCTTCCCCGCCTGGGAGGCCGCCCCGCTGCAAGACGTGAAGCGCAACATGAAGTTCGGGTTCTCTGAATAAGCAGGCCATGGCAACGACGACACCACAGCAGCCGGCCAAGACTCCGGTGAAGAAACTGAACTTTGCATACCCGTTCCGCAAGGCTCCCGAAGCCCCCGGCAAGCCATCGGCCGACTTTGCCGACCAGCACGAATTTCACCGGCTGCTACGCAAAGAGCCTGGTGGCGCATACGCCGTCAGCCGGAAAGGACTGTGGCACGGCGGCATCCACATCACTGAGGCAGGCGCCGGTCAGTCACTCGACCTCACGCATGGCGTGCGCTGCATGGCCGACGGAGAGGTGGTTGCCTGGCGCGTCAACCGGACCTACCTGCCCAGCGAAATCCCGGAGCAGGGTGACAAGGCCGCATTCAGCGCCAAATTCAGCACGGGCTTTGCGCTGGTGCGTCACGTGATGGAGTTTCCGAAAGACAACACGCTGACTTTCTTCAGCCTGTACATGCATCTGCAGGATTTCGCCAGTTATGAAGCGGACAAGGCATTGCCACGGCCTTCGTACTGGATAACGTGGCTCCGGGTCACGGATGTCGCCAGCGACAAGCCCGATGCCAGTGCGAGTGGGGTGGGCGCTCCCGCCGAGCAAACCGGATTGCGCGTCCGCACCTCCAAGCCAGGAGGAACGATCCTTGGCATTCTGCCTCGTGGGGCGCAGTTCAGTCTTCTGAAGCGGGACGGGAACTGGGGCCAGATCGAGTCCGTGCATGTGTCGGCCATGGTTCCGCCCAAAGTCGGCGGGTATGTCGCGCCGGACGCTGCGGAGAAGGGATGGATCTATCTCGGCAAGGAGAGCGGCGCTTACGTTGTCGAGACCGTTATGCCTGATACCTCGCTGGATCGTGTGGTCGCACCACCCAAGCCGGTTCCAGTCAACGCAGGCGATATCATCGGCCACATCGGACGGTTTGATTCGCTCAGCGAACGGGTCCCAGCCCGCATGGTCCATCTGGAGATGTTCTGCGGCGACAGCATCCAGTCGTTCATCGAGACGAGCCGCGCATGGGTGACCGAAAACGGCGCAAAGCCGAAAGCGTGGGAGCAATTGGCGCTGCCGGCCGACCCCACGATTCTACGGATCGACCGGCGGACGACGCTCTACAAGAACCCGAACCAGCAAGGCCAGGACGCGCCTCTGTCCGATGTTGTGCAGGCATATACGCTGGCGGAACTCGGCCAGCGTAACGAAAAGCCACACACCGAGACCAGCGCGGGCAGTGACGGCGAGAAGATGCGCTGGTGGAAGGTTGACAGCGCGGACGTACGTCGCCAGGACATCACCGGCTGGGTGCGCGAGCAAAACTTCGCGGGAGGGCGGATCTCGCGCGAGTTCGCGCAGAAATGGGTGGACTTCGAGATCCTGCATGACCCGCACGACTCCACCCACACCATCTTTGCCTCGACGCAGGCGTACGTCGACTACGCGACCGGCGCAGACGTCCCGAACGCCGGCGCCATCGACAAACTCAACCCGCTGATGCAAGCCGTTTGTCGGCAGCTATATGCGACAGGCGATGGCAGCCAGGCGGCGAACGACCTTTGCGTTGCCTCCCAGGACGCATGGGCGGCAATGCGGGCATCGCGGCTCATTGTCAAGCATGAGAGCGAATGGGCGAATCCGGACAAGTGGAATCAGCTCATTACCGAGATCGAGAAAAAGGTCGGGCCGGATGAGGCTCATGAGGCCGAACGCAAGCGCATCCAGGCGCTGGCCTGGTGGGATGCCGTGAAGGAAGATTTCCCCGCCCTTCCGGCTCCGCAGGTGTTTCATATTCATCCGATTGGGATTATTGGGAATTTCGATAAAGGAAAATTTCAGTTCACCCTGACCATGATGCATAGACTGTTCCCTCACGCAAACCGCGACGCACTCCAAGAAGTGGCCGACGAACTCAATGCTCATCTTCAGGCCTACAAACTCGATACACCGCTTAGACGAGCACATTTCTTTGCTCAAGTGATGCAGGAAACTGGCTCCTCGCTTACTCGCGAAGAGGGATTTATCTGGAAAGCAAGCTCGTTAATCGCAAAATTTTCCTATTTTCATAATCATCCCGATCAGGCGAACGCGCACGGCTACCATCACGTAAGGCCAATCAAAGCGGATGGCACGAGTATGAATCAAGTTGACTTTGAAGCAATCGCCAACGGTGCATATGGCGGACGTGCTGAACTGGGTAACGGAAACTACGCTAGTGTCCCGCGTCAGAAGTTCCTTGCATTATTGACGCCACGTTGTAGTCTGCGTTGAAGGCACGCAAACGGCGAGGCGGTGATGAGAGGAAGACCAAAGGCGGAACTCGTGTTGAATGAGGTCGAACGTGAGCAACTCAAAGCGCTG
>NZ_JBFTNE010000074.1:0-35770 GCF_056397325.1 Cupriavidus sp. 05N39 | reverse complement strand
TGGGGATGTCTGAATTCGGCGTACCGGCGAGGTCATGCGCCTGGATGATGGCGCTGCCACGGTAGAAGGTGAAAGGCGATTCGATCATGCGGCCATAGCGCAGCGGCACCAGCCGTTCGACACGGCCGGCGCTGTTGATCTCCAGCAACCCGACGGGATCTCGTTCGACGCTGCCGACCGCGACATGCGCGCTGCGGGGAACGTGTTTGCGCGTGACTTTGCCGCGTTCGCGGCGGGATTCGATGTCTTCAGGGGTGTCCACAAGCTTTCCTTGGATTACGGCTCTGTCTTTTGCGTTTCCGGGTGTTGTTGCCGGTATGGATTTCCATGCTTGTCTATCTCCAGGCATAGGCGATGCCAGCGCCATAAGTGATCTGGTTGCGCGTGCCGCGCTGCGTCACGATAGGACTGTCTCCGGCACTGCCGGTGAGCCGCTGTCCGTAGACCATGGCGCCGGCGTACCAGTTCTTGTCGATCTGGAAAACCAGCGCAAGCCAGCCGGTCACCTGCTGCAATCCGCCGCCGGGCGCGTAGACGGGCAGGCCGCTGCGCGCGGCATCGTCCGGCGTCACACCGTAGTAGGTCTGGTTGAAGCCCTGGCTCACCCAGCTTGCGCCCAGCCCGGCCCCGGCATATACCCGCGGATGCAATGGCACCCAGCCGCTCCCGTTGACACTGAGGCGCGCACCCGTGTAGACCACGCCCGCATTTGTCACCACCGCCACGCTGCCGCGCAGCCGGTAGGGAATGCTGCCCTGGTCCAGGTACTCGTAGCCGATGAAGCCGCCCGCCTCCACCGTGGTCTTGATTTCGTGAATCTGGGAGACCACGGGATCGTCGACATCCTTGCGCCCCAACCGGAGCGCCCCTGCGGGCCCCCACTGGAAGCCGGTGACGCCACCAAAGTTGTATTGCGCATAGGGTCCGTACCATTCGAACAGGTGGCCGCCTGGCGTGACATAGCGCACCCCCGGCACCACGCCGATCATGCGGTCCTTGCCGCCGGCGTATTCCGTCGTGGAGCCAAAGCCGGCGCCGACCATGTTCGGCAGGGAATTCGGCAGGTCCACCGGCCCGGCGGCGGCCTTGCCGGACATGACGGCTGYCAGCAACATGGCGATCGACAAGCGCAGCGCGCCGGCGGTGCGCCGCCCGGCCGGGGGGGATGATGCGAAACAAGCCTGCAGCGGAGGTGGAAGCATTGTGGAATCGCTCCGGATGGAAACCAAGCTTAGACCAGCCATGGCGGCGTGCTTGCTAGCCACTGGCCGGATTGAGCGGTGGCAAAGATCTCGCCGCATGATGACCGGAACGCGTGGAGCGGCGCACCAGCCCCGCCCTGGCTTCATCCAGTGCCTTGCCCAGCGCGGCTGGCGGCACATCGCCTTGTGTGGCCGCCGCGCCATAGCGGCTGGACAGCAGTTGCTCCCCCGCCGTGGCAAAAGTCGCGCTGCCGGCGGCGCGTTCGGCATCGCCAAGCGCCGCGGGGCGCCCAAGCACAGCGGGCGCGCGCCGGGCCACCCGGTCGAGCCAGGCGTACAGGCTGCTCACCAGTGCGCTGGCGTCCTCGCCCTGCTGCGCGCGCCGCAGCCGCGCAAAGGCGGCGGCCTCGGAGCTTGCATAAGCCAGCCGACGCTGGCGCCGCCAGGCCTTCAGGCGCCCAACCGCGCGGATCAGCCGGGGCAACAGCAGCCAGGCCGCCAGCCCCAGCACCACCAGCACTGCGGCGCAATAGGCTAGCCATTGCGGATCCAGGCGCGCATGGCGTCCCGGCAGCGCCGCCAGGGGCTCGCCCGGAATGCCAACCGGCGGCTGGTAGCCGGGGTTGGCGGAAGCGGAAAACCGCAATGGGGGCACCGTGGCCGTGCGCAACTTGCCAGCACGGATGTCCCACCATTGCACGCTCACCCCCGGCAACTCGTAGCGGCCGGACTTCTGCACCAGATAGGTGGCGGCATCGACCCGGCGCCCGCCCAGAAAACCCTGTCGCTCCTGGCTGATGTCCTGCACGCGGGGCGCCTTGGGATAGACCGCGAGCCCCGACACCGGCCCAAATGGCGTGGGCGGCAGCAGCATGGCCTGCACGCCGTCGGCGCTGATCTCGATGGTCCGCGTAAAGGCGTCGCCCTGCTTGAGCGTGCGCAGGTCATGGTCGATGGACTGCGTCAATTCCAGCCGCGATGTCCCGATAGCGTTCTCCGCGCCGGCCGGGCGCGGCACCGTCTTGACTTTCAGCGTCAGCGCGGGGGTGCGCACCTTTACCACCCCGCTCACCTGCCCTACCTGCAGCGTGAGTTCCAGCGGCGCAATGGCAAGATCGCCGCCGGTCTGCGGCGTGACGATGTACGAGCGCGATACGCCGAACCACTTCACGCCCTGGATCTCTTCGCTCAGGTTGGTGGCATCGTCGCCCGGCGGGCTGACGATAGCGCCGGGAATCTCCAGCACGGGAAAGACCGGCGCCTCGGTGAACCAGTTGGTAGTCAGCGCGTCCACCACCAGCTTGACAGGCTGGCCCTGCGCCACCGCGCCGCCTGGCTCCAGATGCGCGCGCGCCATCGACCGCGGCCCGTCAGCCAGGACCGGCAGCGCGATCAGCAGGCCCAGCAAGGCGACAATGGTGGTGTAGAACAGGAGGCGTTTCATGGCGCGGCCTTGCCCTGCGCCGGCTGCTGCGCCTCGATCTGGAACTTCTGGCGCAGGAAATCCGCCGGCGAAATCTGCAGGTTACGCATCCATAGCTCGGCGTTTTGTTGTTGCACGCGGCTCATATCGGCCTTTTCCTTCTTGCCGCCATCGTCCTTGTCGTCGAACTGGATTTTGTCCGGCGGCGTGTCCGGCGCTTCCTCGCCGTCGTCTTTCTTCTTCTTTTTCTCCTGTTCGATCAGCGCCGCGATGAGGGCTCGGTTGGCGATGGCCTGCGCAAATCCGGGGCGCCCCTTGAGCGCGTTGTCATAGGCCGAAAGCGCACGCGGATAGTCCTTCAGCTGCGCATAGCAGTTACCCATCATGAAAAAAGCATCCGGGGTGGCCAGGGCGGCAAACGCGGTCAGCGCGCCCGCGAAGTCGCGCGCGCGGTAGCTGGCCCAGCCACGCCATATCGGGTCCTGGAAATGCGCCGCGGCGGCGGTGTAATCCCCGCGCTCGAAATGCCAGCGGCCTTGCTGGTCGGGGGTGAGGAAGGCATCCAGGAAAAACGCCTTGATCGATGCCGTCGTGAGGACCACCGGCGCCGCCACCGCCGGGCGCGGTGCCTGCACAAGCAGGGCCACCAGCAGCGCAGGCAGCCAGCGCACCACCCAGCCGCGCCGGAACCAGAAGGCAGCCAGCAGCGCGATGGGGATGGTCAGGACGTAGCCCGCCTCCTTCCAGCGCACCTCGGCGTTCTTCTCCTGCGCGGCCTGCATATTGCGCACCGCGCGGCGCTGTACCCAGTTCACATCGTCGTCGTCCAGCGTCAGGCTGGCCAGCGGGATGTCGGCATCGGACGAGAGCGCCTTCAGCGCCGCCAGGTCCAGCGTGCCCTGCACCGGCCGGCCCTGCTGGTCGGTGGCCACCCGGCCATCGGCGGTACGGATCGGGCCGCCCTGGGTAGTGCCGGCAGCCAGCACCAGCACCTGCACCTGGCTATTGCGGGCGTGCGCGGCAAAAACGGGGATTTCCGCCCGGTCGAAGCCATCGGTGATGAACAGCACGGTGCCCGCGGCCGACTCCCGGGCCAGCAGGGTGTCGGCGAGCGCCAGCGCGGCGGCGGCGTTCTTGCCCGCGCGCGGCATCATGCCGGTATCCAGCGCGTCCAAATACAACGCCATGAACTGCGGGTCATCGGTAGGCGGCACTACCATGTGCGCCGTGCCCGCGTACACCACCAGCCCGGTGCGCGAGCCCGCGCGCAGCTGCATCAGGTCGCGCACCTTCTGCTTGCCGCGCTCCAGCCGGGTGGGCGCCAGGTCCACCGCGTCCATGTTGCGCGACAGGTCGATGGCAACCACCATCGGCGCCTTGTCCTCGGTAAACGGCGGCGGCTCGCGCTCCCAGGCCGGCCCCGCCGCGGCAAGGCCGATCAGAACCAGCGCGGCGCACGCGCCGTGTACCGGCCGCAGGCGCCAGCCGCGCCCGCCATCGACGATCAGCCGCTCCAGCAGATGCGGGGCGATCACGCCCCGCCAGCGCCGGCGTGGGTCGGAGAACCGATGCCAGGCGAAGACAATCAGCAACGCCGCCGGCATCAGGAGCAGCCACAGGGGGCGCAGGAAATGGAACTCACCGAAATCCATTCAGTGCCCCGGTTCCGGCGCGACGCCCTGGCCACGGTCCACCAACGGCTGGCGGCGCGGCCGGCGGATGGCGCTCAGCAATAGCATGACCGCGTGATACAGCAACAGCAGCATGCCCGCCGCGGCGAGCGGATAGTAGAAAAGATCGCGCTTGGGCTGGTGCGACTGGCGCTTTACCTTGACTGGCGTGATCCGGTCCAGCGTCGCGTAGATGGACTCCAGCCCGGCCAGGTCCTCGCCACGGAACGAGCGGCCTCCCGTCATGCTGGAGATCTTCTGCAACGCACCCAGATCGACCTTGTTCTCGCCCGTGGCGTTGATGTCGCCGATGCCGATCGTATGGATGATCAGCCCCTTGTCCCTGGCGATCCGCGCGGCCTGCTCCGGCGGCACCTTGCTGGCAGTGTCGTTGCCGTCCGTCAACAGGATCAGTACCTTCTCCTGCGCGGGCGATTTTTCGGTCATGCGCACGCCCACGCCAATGGCGTCGCCAATCGCCGTCTGCGGGCCCGCCATGCCGATCTGGACTTCGGCGAGCAAGGCCTTGACGCTGTCGTGGTCCATGGTGAGCGGCGCCTGCGGGAACGCCGCCGCGCCAAACACGATCAGGCCGATGCGGTCTTCCTTGCGGCGGTCGATAAACGTGCTGACCACCTGCTTGACGGCGGTAAGCCGGTCCACGCGGTGGCCGTCGGCTTGCGCGAAATCCCTGGCCTCCATCGATTGCGACAGGTCGATCGCCAGCATCAGGTCGCGCGCCGGCTCGGTGCGCTCGATCGGCGGGTCCACCCGGACCGGCATGGCCAGCGCGGCCACCACCAGTGCCCAGCACAGCGGCGCCAGCAGCCGCTGTGCCCAGTTGCGGCGCATCACCACCGCGCCCTCGGAGGGCCGCAGGCCGGAGCGTTCAGCCATTTCCTCGAAGAACGGCACGCGCACGGCAGGCATGGTTTCCCGGTAAGCCGGCAGCAGCAGCCAGACCAGGATGGGCAACAGCAGGACCAGCGCGGCCCACGGGTGGTCAAAGGTGAGCATGGTGCTGTCCGATCCAGTCGCGCAGCAGCGCAATCAGCGCCGTCACTTCGGCAGCCGGCGGCGGGCGCTGCCCGTAGGCCAGCTCCGGCAGCAGCCGGCCAGGGCCATTGCTGAAACCACCGCCGCGCCAGGTGCCATCGAGATAGTCCAGCCATGCCTGCGCGGACAGGCTCGCCACCTGCGTGCGCGGCGCGAACGCCAGCACCACGCGCTTGACCAGCGCGGGCAAGGCGGCAAGCGCGTCGCGGCGGCTGTCGGCGCCGGCCGCCGCGGCCAGGCCGGCTTCAATGCGCGCCAGCTCCGCGAGCGCGTCGCGCCGGTAGCGGTTTGCCTGGCGGCGCCGCCAGGCGCGCCAGGCCAGCAGCCCGCCCAGCGCCAGCAGCAAGGCGGCCAGCACGGCCCAGCCCCAGGTCTGGGGCAGATAGGACGCAGGCGGCGGCAAGGCGATTTCCTGCAGGTTTGCCAATGTGCCGGCGGCCTCCGGTGCGCCTGCACCTGGCTGCACGGCATCGGTGGCGTAGGAACGGGTCAGGTCTGCCATGGAGTATCCGCCGCGCGCCTCAATGCCGGCCTGGCGCTTTGCCGCGCGGCGCCAGGCGTCCCAGGAAATGCCGCAACTGGGCCAGGGCCTCACCCTCCGTGTCGATCGGCATCATCGGCACGCCGCTGCGCTTGAGCAGTTCGGTGACCTCGTGCAGGCGCCCGGTGAAGAAGGATTCGATCGGCTCGCGCGTGGTCTTGTCGCCCATGTCCAGCTCGACCTGCAGATGCCCTTCGGTCACGACCATGCGGCCGGTGTGGTGCGGCACCGCCTGGAACAAGGGATCGAACACCATCGCCGCGATCACGCTGTTGTGGCTGGACAGCTGGCGCAGCAGGTCCTGGGTACGCTGGCCGGCGCCCGCGAAATCGCTGATCACGCAGATGAGGTGGTCGTGCCCGGCCAGTTGCAAGGCGCGCTCCAGCGTGCGGTCGAGCTGGCCGTAGACGGGCCGCGCCGCGCTGTCGGCGTGCAGCGCCTGGTTCATCCGGGCGATGGCGCCCAGCACGGCCTGCACGCGGGCACGGCTGCGCAGCGGCCGGATCAGCGTGGTATCGGAGTCGTTAAACACGATCGCGCCCACGCGGTCGCCCGCCTGCAGCGCCATCCAGGCGCACAGCCCGGCAAACTCCGCGGCCAGCACCGATTTCATCGCCCGCCTGGAACCGAAGAACATCGGCATGCGCTGATCCACCACCAGCAGTACCGGCAGGTCGCGCTCCTCGGTATAGACGCGCACCAGCGGCTTGCCCATGCGCAGCGAGGCCTTCCAGTCCAGGTGGCGGACATCGTCGCCCTGCTGGTAGCCGCGCAGTTCTTCGAAGTTCAGGCCGCGCCCGCGAATGCGCGAGCCGTGCTTGCCCGACAGCACACTGGCGTGCGGCTGGCGCATGGTGAAGCCCAGGTCCCGCACGGCCAGCTCCAGCCGGGCCAGGTGCGCGACGTCGACCCACACGGTGCCGAGCTCGCTCCCGCGCACCACCGGCATCGCGGGATCCTTCATGCGGGCACGGCCACGACTTCGACCAGTTTGTTCACCACCGCGTCGGCGTCCAGCCCGTCCGCGCTGGCGTCGTAGGACAGGATCAGCCGGTGCCGCAGCGTGGGCAGCGCCATCGCACGCACATCGTCGGGCGTCACGTGATCGCGTCCGTCCAGCCAGGCGTTGGCGCGGGCCGCGCGGTCCAGCGCTATGCCGCCGCGCGGGCTGGCGCCCAGCGCGATCCATTTCGCCAGTTCGGCGTCAAAGCGGGCCGGCGTGCGGCTGGCATTGACCAGGTCGATGATGTAGCGGTCGATCGCGTCAGCCACGTGGACACCGTGGATCTCTTCGCGCGCGGCAAAGATCGCCGACTGCGGCACCCTGGCCTGCTCCGCGCGGGGCGTAGCGGGCGCCGCGCTGCCCGTCTCCTCGCCGCGCACGAGGCGCAGCACATCGCGCTCGTCGTCGGCTGCGGGATAGGTGATCAGCACCTTCATCAGGAAGCGGTCCATCTGCGCCTCGGGCAGCGGGTAAGTGCCTTCTTGCTCGATCGGGTTCTGCGTGGCCAGCACCATGAACAGTTCAGGCATGGGATGGGTGGTGCCGCCCACCGAGACCTGGCGCTCCTCCATGGCTTCGAGCAGCGCGGATTGCACCTTGGCCGGCGCACGGTTGATTTCGTCGGCCAGGATCAGGTTGCCGAACACGGGGCCCGGCTGGAAGCGGAAGCTGTTCCTGCCCGCCTCCTGGTAAAGGATGTCCGAGCCGGTGATGTCGGCGGGCAGCAGGTCCGGGGTGAACTGGATGCGGCGCATCTGCGCGTCCAGGCTCGCGGCCACGCTCTTGACCATGCGCGTCTTGGCCAGCCCGGGCACGCTCTCCAGCAGCAGGTGGCCGTTGGCCAGCAGGCCGATGACGATCTGCCGGATCACTTCGCCCTGCCCTTTGATGGACTGCTCCACATGCTGCTGCAGCGCCGCGATTGCCTCTCTGGAACTCATTGTCCAAGTCTCTCGTAGCCTCGGCCGCAGGGCCGGGGTAAGTCGCGAGAATGGCCCGCCAGCAGGACCGACGGGCCACATCGTTACACAACAGCCGCGGCTACTTTTTCTGCGACCTCAGCTTCTCGATCCGCTCGTCCACGGACTTGCGCACCTGGTCCACGCTGAAGCTGGCTGGCTTCTGGCTTGGCGGGTAGGCCACGAAGGTCTCGAGGAACACGGATGCCTTCATGGTGGCGATGCCGGTCAGGTAGGCGTTCTTGGTCATCCAGTCGTAGTACTGGTCAGAGGCGACATCTGCGCGCTCATAGGGGTCCATGCGCAAATTGAAGATCTTTGGCAGTCGCAGGCAGGTGAAGGGATTGGCCCAGACCTGCATGCCCCCCGGCGCGCGTTGCTCGCAGAAGACAGCCTTCCAGTCGCCAAAGCGCATGGCCACCAGATTGCCGTCATCGTCAAAGTAATAGAACTCTTCGCGCGCTCCCTTCGCATTCTTGCCTGTCAGGTAGTCAAGCTGGTTGTAGCCGTCCAGGTGCACCTTGAAACTCTGCCCGGATTTCGGCGACCAGCCCTTCAGCAGGCGATCCTTGACGGTGGTATCGCCCACGGCGGCCAACAGGGTCGGGAACCAGTCCAACCCGGAGAACATCTCGTTGGAGACTGTTCCCGGCTTGATGCGCCCCGGCCATCGCACCATGGCGGGCACCCGGAACGCCCCCTCCCAGTTGGTGTCTTTCTCGCTGCGGAACGGGGTGGTTGCCGCATCCGGCCAGGAGAACTGGTTGGGCCCGTTATCGGTCGTGTAGACCACGATGGTGTCTTTGGTGATGCCCAGGTCATCCAGTGTCTTCAGCAGCTTGCCCACATCCTCGTCATGCTCCAGCATGCCGTCGGCATACTCGTTGCCGGGCATGCCGCTGCGGCCCTTCATGGAGTCGCGGACATGCGTGAACAAGTGCATGCGGGTGGTATTCATCCAGACGAAGAATGGCTTGTTGTCCTTGGCTTGCTTCTTGATGAACTCCTGCGCTGCGGCAGTAGTCTCGTCGTCGATCGTCTCCATCCGCTTCGTGGTCAGCGGGCCGGTGTCCTGGACCTTGCCATCGGCGAACGAGTGGATCACGCCGCGCGGCGAGAAGTTCTTCGCGAACGGGTCGTTCTTGTCCTTCGGCCAATAGGGGCGCTCAGGCTCCTCCTCGGCATTCAGGTGGTAGAGGTTGCCAAAGAACTCATCGAAGCCATGCGCTGTCGGCAGGTACTCGTTCTTGTCCCCAAGGTGGTTCTTGCCGAACTGCCCGGTGGCATAACCTTGCGCCTTCAATGCCTGGGCAATCGTGATATCGCCCTTCTGCAGGCCCACCGGCGCACCCGGCGCGCCGACCTTGCTCAGGCCGGTGCGCAACGGCGTCTGCCCGGTGATGAAGGAAGAGCGGCCCGCCGTACAGCTGTTTTCGGCGTAGTAGTCGGTAAACATCATGCCCTCGCGCGCGATGCGGTCGATGTTTGGCGTCTTGTAACCGACCACACCCATGCTATAGGCGCTGATATTGGTCTGCCCGATATCGTCGCCGAAGATCACAAGGATATTCGGCTTCTTGGCGGACGTGCTGTTCGGCGCGCTCGCTGACGCCTTGGCAGGCGCGTCCGCTGCCATTGTGGTGGTTGGCGCGGTTACCAGCCATCCGGCGGCCGCGATCGGCACCGCCACCGCGAGCGCGATAGCCGCTCGCTTCAGTGAGCGATTGATTCGCATGTGTGCTCCTCCTCTGTTACCCGACCGCTGCCGGCGGCCCCGGTTTCCCCAATCCGTGTTCTCGAATCTCTCGTTGCTCAGTCCCGCATGCCCAGCATGCGGCGGAAGTACTGGTTGGCCTCGCCGCCCTGCACGGCCAGCCCGATCTCTTCCCGCCAGCGCTGCCGGTCGCCGGCGTAAGCGGCAAGCGTGGCCGCGTAGAAGTGCATCAGCCGGCGACGCTCCTGATCGATATCCGCCTGAAAGGCAGGGTCTGCGCCGCGCAACGGCGGTGCCATATACAGATCCAGCAAGGCGGGCAGCACGCGCGATATCTCGTCGCGCCGCACCCAGCCCGCGTATTCGATCAACGGCCGATCGTCCGTCACGGCCGGCGCGCCGGCGGCGTAGCGCTCCAGCCCTTCCCGTCCCGTCACCCAGGTGGCGAGCAGCGCGGCGGGCGAATTGATGCCGACCTCGCGCAGGGCGCCGGCCACGGCTGACTGGTTGAAGCGCGCCTGGATGCGCGCGGCGTCCAGGTCCAGCGGCGCATCCGAGCCCACCAGCAGCATCTCGTGCACCTCGGTAGTCCAAAGCGAGGCGTGCGGGAACGCGTCAAGGAAGCTGCGCACCAGCGCGCGGGAGTCTTCGTCGTTCTGCGTGGCCAGCGGCAGCCACTGGGCAAACAGCCCGCCCGGCTGCAAGCGGCTGCGCGCCAGCTCGTAGAAATCGCGCGAGTAGAGATTCACCACGCCGGCAGCCGATGGCGGCGGCGGCTCCAGGGTGATCAGGTCGTAGCGCTCGGGGCAGCGCAGGAGTTCATGGCGGCCGTCGCGCACGCGGATGTCGGATCGGGGATGGCGGCTGACGTCGTAGTTGCCCCGGAACTCCGGCACGGCACGCACCACCGCGGGCAGCAGCTCGGCCGTGACGCGGCGTTCCAGCCCCGGGTATTGCGTGAGCGCGCCCGCGGTAATGCCGGTGCCAAGCGCAACCACCAGCGCCGAGCGCGGCTCCTGCGTGTGGACCAGCAGCGGCAGCAAGGCCTGCAGCCGCATGTAGCGCAGCGACCCGATGGCGTCGCCCGAGTTGGAAACACCTGAGATGTACAGGCGCCGGAAGCTGGCGCCCGGCCTGCCCTGCTCGATCACGGCGACCGTGCCGCCAGGGCTTTCCTCGTAGGAGACCAGGGTGCCGTCCTTGGCCTCGGCCAGCAGCCGCGCGAGGCGATCGGGCGGCGTCAGCACGGCGGCCACTGCCACGCAGACGCCGATGCCCAGGGCGGCCGCGCACAGGGCGGGCCGCACGCCGGGGCCGCGCAGCACGGCAACCGTGCCCACCGTAGCCGCCGCGGCGGCGAGTATCCCGAGGGTATGGACAAGGCCTAGCGCCGGCACAAGCACGAAGCCGCTCAGGAAGGTGCCGGCGATGCCGCCCGCCGTATTGAGCGCCAGCACAACGCCGACGTCGCGGCCGATATGACCGGGTTCGGCACACAAGCGCAAGGCTGCGGGAAACGCCGCACCGAGCAGCATCGTGGGCGCAAACACCACGCACAGCCCCGCCAGTGCAAAGCGCGCGCACATTGCGGCCAACTCGCTGCCCGTGGCCGCCATGACCACGCCTGCCAGGCTCACCTGCAACTGGACCAGCCAGTTCCCGAGCCCCGCCAACTGCAGCAGCGCGACCAGGCCCGCGAGCCCCACCAGCACGCCAAACACGCCCCACGGATCGCGCACGCGGTCGGCAAAACGGGCGTAGATGGCGCTGCCTGCCACCAGGCCGCCCAGGTAGGTGGCCAGCACGATGGTGAAGGCAAAGCTGCGCGTGCTCATGAACTGCACGATGATCTGCGACCAGACGACTTCATAGCCGAGCGCGATGCCGCCGGCCACGGCATAGAGCCCCACCGCCAGCCGTGCCCGCGCTTGCGGCGCGGCCACGGGTGCGGCCGCGGCGGCATCGATTGCCCGAGGCGCGCTGGCGCGGCCAAAGCCAAACGCCGTTGCCGCCAGCGCCAGGTTGACCAGCGCAGCGGCCATGGCGGCGCCACGCACGCCAAACGAAGGCACCAGCATGAAGGTAGTCAGCAAGGCGCCGGCCATGGCGCCCAGGGTATTGGCGGCGTAGAGCCCGCCGCCGGTACGSGCCACCTTGCCCGCCGGCGGCGCGCAGGCCGCCATCAGCGCGGGCAAGGTGCCGCCCATCAACAAGGCAGGCGCCCCGATCAGCGCGAAAGGCAGGCACCAGGCCAGCAGGCCGGCGCGGCTCTCGATCGCCACGAACCACGGTGCCGCCTGCGCCAGCCCGAGCGTGGCGCCAAGGCCCAGCACCGCGATGCCGAGTTCCAGCGCGGCGTAGAACATCAAGGGCCGTGCCGCGCGGTCCGCGCGCCGGCCCAGCGCCCAGCCGCCGCAGGCCAGGCCGAGGAAGAACGCGCTGACACCCGTGGTGACGGCATAGACGTCAACGCCAACGATCAACGCCACCTGTTTGATCCACAGTACCTGGTAGACCAGCGCGGATGCACCGGAGGCGAACAGCAGCGCCGCCAGCAAAGCCCCATGCGTCTCTGCCGCTTCCAGCGCCAGGGGCCGTGACGGCATTGCGGGCCGTCCCGGTGGCGGTGCCGCCATCGCGGCTGAATGTGCCCGGTTCCTGCTCATCTGTCCCAGCCTCCGCGTGCATCCCATCCCGCGCCGTGCGGGCGCCGCCGCCCCGCTACAAGCGACCGGTCCCGATCCGGCTCATGCGTGTCATGCCTTCCCTGTCAACGAACCGCGATTCGCCAGGCAGCAGGCGAAAAACTGCCACCGGCACGCAGGCCCCTGCCGCGCCGCGCTTCGGAAATGGTTCCGCCCCGCTCAGCCTGGCCGCGGGCCACCTGCGGCAGCCTGTGTAGCGGGCTTGCCGTCCCTGGCCTGCTTCCACTGTGTGTCGTCCACCACCAGCCGGAAGCCGAGGTGCGACATGCTGTTGTACGGATCGGTGCCGCGCCTGGCGCTGGGGCGATAGCTCAGGCAATAGTCTTCATTGCAGAGGAAGGACCCGCCGCGCGTGACGCGGCGCGGTGCGGCCACGGGGACGCCGGGCTCCGAGGGATCCCACGAATCGGCCGGGCCGACAGGGTTCTCGATCGGCCTGGCGCTCACGGCTTCGCGCCGGAACTGGTCGGCGCGGTACCAGTCCGCCACCCACTGCCAGGCGTTGCCGGTCATGTCGGACAGGCCGTAGCCGTTGGCCGGGAACGTGCCCACCGGGCTGGTGCCGAGCGCGCCGCCGGCCTTGGCGCTGACCACCGGGAACGGCTGCGCTTGTTGTCCCTGCCAGACGTTGGCCATCTGCCGGCCTTCCGGGGCGAACTGGTCGCCCCAGCCATAGGTCGCCTGTTCCAGCCCACCGCGCGCGGCGAACTCCCATTCGGCCTCGGTAGGCAGGCGCTTGCCGGCCCATTTGGCGTAGGCCTGCGCGTCTTCATGGGAAACCTGAACCACCGGATGATCGTCCTTGCCGGTGATATTGCTGTCGGGGCCGCTGGGATGCCGCCAGTCCGCGCCGGGCACATAGCGCCACCAGCGCGAGTAATCCTGCAGCGGCACCGGCCGGCTGGTGCCGACGAACACCATGCCGCCCGCCACCATCGCCGAATCGGGCGGACGCGGCGTGCCGGGCGGCAACTGCACGCGCAGCGTCTCCCAGTCCGGTTTGCGCTCGGCCGTGGTGACATAGCCGGTAGCGCGCACGAAGGCGGCAAATTGCGCGTTGGTGACGTGGTGGATATCCATCCAGAAACCATGTACGCGCACCTTGTGGGCCGGCCGCTCGTTGGCCTGCGCCRGCTTATGGTCGCTGCCCATCAGGAATTCCCCGCCCGGCACCCAGGCCATGTCGCTGGGGCCGCGCGTGCCATCGCCGAATACCGCTTTGGCCCGCAACTGCGCGGTGCCGCGCGCCTGCCACCAGGCTGCGCCGCCGCCCACCGCCGCGCAAGCCAGCACCGCCGCGCCGATCCACAGCGCGCGGCGCCAGCGCGCGGGCGCCGGCCCCGCCACCGTCACCGCGGCCGGGGCCGTCCGGCGGGATTGACTGTCCTTCTCTCGACGACGATTCATGGTTGCGGTCCGCAATAGGCTGGCCACGCCCCAGCCTGGGGCGTGCTTTTAGCATGCCAGAGCAAGCCGGGGGGAGAGATGAAAATTTTTGGCACCGATGTTAGGGAATTGTTGTGGGAGCCAACGTGGCGCTCCAGCCGCGACACCTTGCGCTCCCTACTTGCCGAACGTCATGTTCAAGCCGGCGAACACCGTCCATTGCGGCTGCCCCGGACCGTRGTGTGCCACCGAATACTGGGGCTCGACAAACACATTCATGATGGTCTTGCCCTCCTTCCACGCCTTGCCGAAGCCAAGGCCCACCGGGATGTAATAGGCGTCGTTCTGCAGGTTGAAAGTCCATATGCCGGTGGAACGCGCATACCAGCCACCCGGGAAATTGAAGATACCGAAGGGCTGGAACGTCAGCGTCTGCACGGTCGGGCGCGAGCTCTGCCCGGCAAAGGAGTGCTGCCATTGCACCAGGGCACCCAGCAGCCGGGCCGGAGTGGGATCCACCACCACGGCGGCCAGGCCGGCCTGCCACTTGCCGGTGCCGAGCTCCGGCGAGGTTGCGGTGGGCATGGTCAGCAACGGCCCCACGCCGATCTGCGTGCCCTGGGACCTGAGCAGGAAAATATCGAAGATATTGATGTCGCCAAGTCCCGTGGTGTAACTGCCATCGGCCTGCGGGCGCGTGCTGACCGGCACCGTGGCGCGCAGGATCTGCGGCACGCCCACCAGATTGCCGGGCAGGATGGGCAGCGTGCCGCGCAGCAGGAAATCGTTGGTGTGCACGTTGGTGTCGTACACCCGGGGCGAGTAGTAGTTCTGCAGATTGAGCGAAGGCGCCGGGTTGAGCGGGTTGTTGCTCTTGTTGGCGTCCTCCGCGGCGGATTGCGCATGCAGCCCCGGCGCGGCGCCCAGTGTCAGTGCGAGCATGGCGGCCTGTCCGCAGCGCAGCAGATTCGTCTTCATCGTTGCATTTCCCCGGAAATTCCTGCTTGCTGCCAGCTGAAGAACCCAACTGGCGCATCAATCACTCAGGGCGATGCTGACATAGGCTGCCGAGGTGCGATATACAGAACTTTTCCCATGTGATCTGAAAATTTTCGCATGGCGTCCACGCCGCAGGGCGATGGCTTAAGGTGGCGGGACGTAACCGAGCCCGCCGTCGCCCCCAACGCCTTTCATGCAGAATCCGAACCGCTTTCCTGCCAAACAAGCCTTGCTTGCATGCGGACTGCTCGCGCTCGCGGCGGCAACCGCGCACGCCCAACCCTCGCCGCAGAACAGCCAGAAGCAAGAGAAGGACCCGGGAGCGCTGAGCTTGTTCGACCCTGAAGACGGCATGCTCGACGCAAGCGACCTCCTGCTCAACCACAAGGGCGCGCTGCCGGTGCCGACCCTCATCACCGAGCCGGCCATCGGCTACGGCGCCGGCCTGGGCCTGCTGTTTTTCTCCGAATCGATGAAGGACGCCGCCGAAAAGGCGCAAGCCAGCGGGCAGGGTCCGGCACCACCCAATATCACCGCGGTGGGCGGTGCCTATACCGGCAACGGCACCTGGGGCGTGGGCGCGGCACACTTCCATACCTGGGACGGCGACCGCTACCGCTACCTCGGCGCGCTGGCCAAGGTCGATGCGCAACTCGATTACTTCGGCTTGCTCAACCAGGCGCGCGCCTACCAGCTGGAGGGGCTGTTCCTGGTGCAGCAATTCATGGCGCGCATCGGTGACTCCCACTGGTACGTGGGGCCGCGCTACGTCCTGTTCGACTCCACCGCCACCTTCAAGGGCCCGGTGGCCACCGAACTGGGGGGCATGGACCGCAACCAGCGCATCGGCAAGGGCGGCCTGGTGGTCGACTACGATTCACGCGACAACATCTTCTATCCCAGCCGCGGCAGCTATGCCGAGCTGGAAGCGCAGTTCGCGCGCGGCGGCTTCGGCAGCACGCAGAACTTCAATATGTACAACGCGCGCGGCTTCACCTGGCAGCCGCTGGCGCGCACATGGATCCTCGGGCTGCGCGCCGACGGGCGCTTCTCCACCGGCGATATTCCCTTCTACGCGCAGCCCTTCGTCGATCTGCGCGGCGTATCCAAGGGCCGCTACCAGGACCGCAACGCCGTCGTCACCGAACTGGAGTTGCGCTGGGAAGCGACGCCGCGCTGGTCGTTGCTGGGCTTTACCGGCGCGGGCAAGGCCTATGGCAGATGGCACAGCTTCTCCAACGCGGCCACCGTGTATAGCATCGGCGGGGGCTTTCGCTACCTGATCGCGCGCAAGCTGGGGGTGTCGATCGGCATCGACGTGGCCCATAGCAGAGACCAGAACGCCTTTTATGTCCAGGTGGGCAGCGCCTGGCATTAAGCCGCCGCTGTGCCATCCCGCCACCTTTCCACAGCACTGGAGCCGTCTTATGCAAAAGCCGATACCAACGCCCACGCAGACATCCGGGCCCGGCCGCCATCTCGCCGCGCCGCTGGGCCTGTTGCTGATCGCCGGATGCCTGGCGCTGGGCTTGCCCCAGGCACAGGCCGCCAACCCGCCGAAGGCCGTGGCGCCGCTGACCTGGCCGCGCGATTTCGATGCCGCTTCCCAGCATATCGAGATCTACCAGCCGCAGGTGGAGCAATGGGATGGCGATCGCCTGTCCGGCCGCGCCGCCGTTGCGGTGGGCGCCAAGGACGGCGCGCCTACCTACGGCGTGGCGCATTTTGCGGCGCGCGCCGATATCGACAAGGCCTCCGGCCTGGTGCAGATGCGCGACATCCAGATTACCAGCGTCGAGGTGCCGACCAATCCCGGTGGCGCCGACCAGGTGCGCGCGGCGCTGGTGGGGCGCCTGCCCAAGGCCGGCATGACGGTGCCGCTCGACGAACTGCAGGCCAGCTACGCCGTCTCRCAACTACAGGCCAAGGCGCCCGGCGTGGCGGTGAGGAACGATGCGCCGCGCATCGTGTTCGCATCGGTCCCGACCTTGCTGGTGCCGGTGGACGGCGAGCCGGCCTGGCGCGAGCTGAGCGGCACGCGCTTCCAGCACGCGCTCAACAGCCGCGCCCTGCTGCTGCGCGATAGCGGCAGCAAGCTCTACCTGCAGGCCGCGGGCTACTGGTACACCGCTGACGGGCTAAGCGGGCCGTGGGCGGTGTTGACCAGCCCGCCGCAAGCCCTGGCGACCGCCGCCGGGCGCGCACAGACCGGCGTCAAGGCCGACCTGATGCTGCCCGCCGACGGCAAGCGCTCCGCCAATCCGCCGGCGGTACTGGTGTCCACCGCACCCACGGAGCTGATCGTCATCGACGGCACGCCAAAGCTGTCGCCGGTGGCCGGCGTTGGCCTGCTGACGGTGACCAATACCGATCGCGCGGTATTCGTCGACCCCGCGTCCAACCGGTATTACGTGCTGCTTTCCGGCCGCTGGTTCCGCGCGCCGGGGTTCGATGGCCCTTGGGAGTTCGTGCCCGGACGCGATCTGCCGGCGGATTTTGCCAAGATCCCGCCGCAGGATCCCAAGGCCAACGTGCTGGTATCGGTGCCGGGCACGCCGCAGGCCCGCGAGGCGCAGATCGCCGCCACCATCCCGCAGACCGCATCGGTGTCGCGCGCCAAGGCCACGCTCGCGGTCGCCTTCGACGGCTCGCCGCGTTTCATGCCCATTACCGGCACCTCGCTGAGCTACGCGGTGAACGCCGCCACGCCGGTACTCCAGGTTGACGGCGAGCACTACTACGCGGTGTCCAACGGCGTGTGGTTCACCGCCGCCGCACCCACCGGCCCCTGGCGCGTCGCCACCGACGTGCCGGGCACGATCTACACCATCCCGGCCAGTTCGCCGCTGCACTACGTTACCTATGTGCGCATCTACTCCGTCAACCCGGACACGGTGGTGGTCGGCTATACGCCCGGCTATATGGGCGTGGTGGTGAACCCGGACGGCACCGTGGTCTACGGCACGGGCTATGTCTACCCGGCCTACGTGGGCTCGGTTTATTACGGCTATCCCCCCACCTATGGCTATGGCGCGGGCTTTGCGCTTGGCACCGCGGAGGGCTTCGCCTTCGGTTTCGCCGTGGGCGCGGTATGGGGCGCAGCCGCGCCCTACTGGGGCCCCTACTGGGGCGGCGGCTACTGGAACTACGTCAACGTCAACACGGCGAATTTCTACGGGCGCTGGAGACAAGGCACGGTGACGCATGCCGCCGGCTACAACGCCTGGACCGGCACGCAATGGCGCGGCGCCGCCGGCGCCGGGTACAACCCGGCAACCGGCGCGCGCTACCAGGGCAGCGCCGGCGCCGCCTTCAACCCCTACAGCGGCAATGCCGCGGCCGGACGGCAAGGCGCCTTCTCCAACCCGTCGACCGGGCGCAGCGGCGCCGGGCGTGGCGGCGTCGCCGGCAACGAGTACACCGGCAACTACGCCGCCGGGCGCCAGGTAGCGGGCTATAACGCGCAGACCGGGCGTGCGGGCGCGGCCGAGTTCGGCGTGGCGGGCAACACGCAGACCGGCCAGCATGAAGCGGCCAGCAAGGGCGTGATGGTCAACCGGGACAAGGGCAATGCGGTGGCCTGGAACAACGGCGATGTGTACGCCGGGCACGACGGGAACGTCTACCAGCACACCCAGGATGGCGGCTGGCAGAAGCACACGTCGGGCGGCTGGCAGCCGGTGCAGCCCAACCCGGATGTCGCCGGCCAACTGGACCAGCAGCGGCAGGCGCGCAATGTGGGACAGCAGCGCTTCGGGCAGACAGCGCACCAATGGGGCGGCGGCGGCAACTTCAGCGGCAATYTCGGCGGCGGCGGCCGGCGCATGGGCGGCTTCCACGGCTTTCACCGCTAGCGCGTAAACGCAAGCATCCCGCGGCCATACAGCGCCGCGGGATGCCGCGCGATCTTGCCAGGGTCAGGACTTCGCCGGGCCGGTGACTACGATCGAGACCACCTCGCGATAGACGATCTTGGCGAGCCGGCCCGCCTTGATCTTGCTAAGGTCGATATTCGGGTCCCGTACCTTGACCGTGCGCAGCGTCTCACGCGGGGTGCGGAAGGTCACGGTGCGGTTCTTGGTATCGACCTTGGTAATCTGCGCCGTGACCGTGGTCGTGATCTCACGCGCGAAGCCGGGCTTGGCGCCGTCCCCCGCGCGCGCGGTGCGCTCCACCGATTCCGTGATTGGCGTGTCCTTGGTGTCTACCGGATCCAGCGTGGTGACCACGGCGTCGTCCCGGGTCAGCGTCACCATGTCGCCCTTGTTGATCTGCTTGAAGTTCTTCACTTCATCGCCACCGATCAGTTCGACGACGTTGCCGCGCGGGCCCTGCACCAGCACCGCCTTCGAATCCGGATCGATGGCGACGATGCGGCCGGAAACCACCAGTTCCTCGGCAATGCCGACGACGGGAGTGCCCGCAGCCTGGCTCAGAGGTGTGAAGAGCACGGCCGCGGCAAGGCAGACTGCGTGCAGGGAATGGGAGAGCAAATTACGGTTTGGCATGGAAATCCTGGCAAGTAGTCAGCGAAAGGATGAACAAACACCTGAATCAAGGACAGGCAAAAGCCCTGACTAAGCAGCGTGGCCAAGCGTGCTGCGGTAAGTCTGGCTTGAAGATAGCTTGCCTCGGCCCGGTGCGGAGTGCCGGTTGAAAGATTTCATATCGGACCAGGCGCATTTTCCAATGAAGTGCTGCGCAATGGTGCAGTTCGCCACACTATTCAGATCGCGGCACAAAAACTTTCACTTCAACTGGCCGTGCGCCTCCCATAACGTCGGCACCCCGCTCCCCAAAAATGCGAACCCGTGCCAGCAACATGCCAATGCCGAACCACTGGCTTTTTTTAGCCTCTACCGCTTACGCGTTTCTCCCCTCGGCGCCGACACCTGCTCGATACCTTCGACGGCCTGTTCAGTATCACGCCGTGAGTCCGGGCAGCCGTGGCGATCCGGGCTATTCATGTGCCTTAACTCGCTGCGCAAACAGACTGTATTGCCTTTTGCTGCCAGAGTGGACTAAGTTTGCGGCAGGGATACTGGCTGGCGCCCTCTTCCATGGGCGACGAAATGCGCCGTTTTCGGTACATCAAGTAGCGCGGCAGAGTCTCCGCCTCCGTGCCGGTTCCCCAAGCCGTTTCCAATGTCCACCAAGGACCCTTGCCATGACACCGCGCCTGCTGCTCCGTACCACGCTACTCAGCGCTGCCCTGCTCGCCCCGGCCGCACCAGCGTTCGCCTACCTCGACACCTTTATCCACGGCACGGTCGTCGGCACCATGAGCCAGAAGGAATCGAACGCGTTCGCCCTGAACGTGCGCGACGTGCTGAACAAAGGCGCCGACGGGACGATGGTCTCCTGGACCGCCCCCCCGGAAGGCAAGCGCAAGCCGATCGAAGGCCAGCTGACGCCGCTGCGCAGCAAGACCGACAAGGGCCAGCCCTGCCGGCAACTGAAGGCACAGCTCAAGCGCGGGGATCAGGAAGACAACTGGACCGGCTGGTTCTGCAAGCAAAGCGACGGCCGCTGGCGCTCGCGCCCGGTCGCGGACGACTGAGTCCGGGCCGGCACCAGAAAAAGACAAACAACTAATCAAAGGGAGAGTTGCAATGGCCAGATTGCCGGCATTTGCGATCGGGTTCGCGTTGGCCGGCTTCATTGCCGGCGCCGGGCCAGCCGTGGCGCAGTCCGCTGCCACGCAGGACGAAATCCGCGCCATCGCCAGGGATGCCTATATCTATGCATTCCCGATGATCGAAAACTACAACACGATGTATAAGCAGCTCGCCAATCCGGCCAGCCCGGAATACGTTGGCGGCTTCGGCAAGTACCGCCATTACTCCACGCTCTACACGCCCGACAACCACGACGTGGTCACGCCCAATAACGACACGCCGTATTCCTGGGCATGGCTGGACCTGCGCGCCGAACCCTGGGTGATCACCGTGCCCGAGGTGCCGGCCAAGCGCTACTACGTGCAGCAGTGGGTCGATCTTTTCACCTATAACTTCGCCTACGTGGGCACGCGGGCCACGGGCAACGGCGCTGGCAACTACATGATCGCCGGTCCGGAATGGAAGGGCCCGACGCCGCCTGGCATCAAGGAGGTGTTCCGCTCCGAGACCGAGATCGTGATGACCCTGACGCGCACCGCGCTGGACGGGCCCGACGACCTGCCCAACGTGAAGGCGATCCAGGCGGGCATGCAACTGCGCCCCTTGAGCGCCTTCCTGAACGCCGCGCCGCCCCCTGCCATGCCGGCCGTGGCCTTCCCGCCCTACGACCCGGCAAAGGCGCGCACGCATGACTTCATCGGCTACCTGAACTTCCTGCTGCAGTTCACGCAGCCGCCGGTCTCCAGCGAAATGGCGCTGATGCAGCGCTTTGGCAAGATCGGCATCGGCCCTGGCCGGCCCTTCGACGCCGGCAAGCTGCCACCCGCCAGGCTGGCGGCGATCGACGCGGGCGTGAAGGATGCCCGGGCCGCGCTGGCGGAGAAGGCCAAGATCACGCTGTCGTCCAACGGACTGTTCGGCACGCGGGAATTCATGAAGAACGACTACCTCACCCGCGCCATCGCGGCGGAAATGGGCCTGTACGGCAACTCGCTGGCGGAGGCCTGGTATGGCGGCTATGTGGGCGACGGCCGCAAGGCGTCGAAGATCCGTTTCGGGCCGGGCCAGTTACCCCCCGCCAGGTTTTTCTGGTCGATCACGCTTTACACGCTGCCGGATCGTTTCCTGTATGCCAATCCCCTCCAGCGCTATTCGATCGGCGACCGCACCAAGGGCCTGAAATACGATGCCGACGGCGGACTCACGCTCTACGTGGGCCATGTCTCCCCGGGCAAGGACAAGGAGTCCAACTGGCTGCCCGCACCCGAAGGCATGTATAGCGCCGTGGGCCGGCTGTACGGGCCGAGCGAGGCGGCGATGAATGGCAGCTGGAAATTGCCGCCATTGACGCCCGCTACCGACTGACAGCGTGCGGCGCCGCACGCCCCGCTGTTTCACTGGTTTGCATCCCCGGTATCCTCAAGAACGACTATGCGGCTCGCGCGGTGGGGGCCTCGGCACTGCTGGAGGGAAAATGGAAGTCGCCAGTCGTTGAGAGGGTGAAGCAAGGAACGGGGAACGAACGGGGAACCCGTTACTTCGATCCCCTCGCATCCACGGCCTGCTCGCCCAGCCGCCGCTCCAGCATGTCCCGCGCACCAGCCAGGATCTCCCGCGCCACATCCTGGCTGGCCACCGTGCGTGCCAGCATCAATGCGCCCACGCACTGCGACATCACGCCCCAGGCCGCCTCGCCGCTTCCGAGCCGCCCGGCGATATCCCGCTGCATGGCAACCAGGCCGTCCTCGCAGGCAGTGCGTGTCTGAGCATCGGCCCGCGCAATCTCCGCCGCAAGGCTCGGCAACGGACATCCTGTCTCCGGATGCCGTACGTGCCCCATGGTGAGATAGCGGTCCAGCATCCCCGCCAGCCACGCGCCATCGCCCCCCTCCCCGTCGAGCAGCAGCAGCTCGCGGCTGCGCTGCAGCTCCCGCGCGATCACCTCGCGCAGCAGCGCCTGTTTGGAATCGAAATGGCTGTAGAAGGCGCCGCCGGTCAGGCCGGCCGCGCCCATCAGCTGGTCAACGCCGGTGGCGGCAAACCCCTCGCGCTTGACCAGCGCGCCGCTGGCCTCCAGGACCCGCTGGCGAGTGGCGGCTTTATGACTTGCGGAATAACGCATTGCTCTTCCAGGGCTCGGGACAGGGATAGAAACAGGAATACGGATAAGGACGGGACTTGACGCGACCCGCATTCATACCATAACGTTCGTTTACTAAACGAACGTTTAGCTTACGCCGGATCCGCGCCCGTTGGAAGCGGGTGGCGTCGGCCAGAGCGCAAACAGCCCGTCCGCGTCCCTGCCCGGGCTGACAATCCAAGACCGGAGACAAACATGTCCGACAAGAAAGCCATCCTCGTGGTGGGTGCTGGCGACGCCACCGGCGGCGCCATTGCGCGCCGGTTTGCGCGCGAAGGCTATATCGCGTGCGTGACGCGCCGCAGCGCCGACAAGCTGGCCCCACTGGTCGAGCAGATCCGCGCCGAGGGTGGCGAGGCTTATGGTTTTGCCTGCGACGCCCGCAAGGAAGACGAGACCGTGGCGCTGATCGAGCGCATCGAGCGCGAGATCGCGCCGCTGGAGGTGGCGATATTCAACATCGGCGCCAATGTGCGGTTCTCCGTGCTGGAAACCACGTCGCGCGTCTACTTCAAGGTCTGGGAGATGGCCTGCTTCGGCGGCTTCCTGATGGGGCGCGAGGCAGCCCGCGTGATGCTGCCGCGCGGGCGCGGTTCGATCTTCTTCACCGGCGCCACCGCCAGCCTGCGCGGGCGCGATGGCATGAGCGCCTTCGCGGGTGCCAAGCACGCGCTGCGCGCGCTGGCCCAGAGCATGGCGCGTGAGCTGGGCCCGAAGAATATCCATGTGGCGCACCTGGTCGTGGATGCCGCCATCGATACCGACTTCATCCGCTCGAACTTCCCCGACCGCTACGCCACCAAGCAGGACGACGGCATTGTCAATCCCGAGCACATTGCGGATACCTACTGGATGCTGCACCAGCAACCGCGCGACGCGTGGACGCATGAACTCGACATCCGGCCGTGGATCGAGCCGTGGTAAGGCGCGGCCAGCGCGGCAGTGAAGCGATCAATGACAAGACACGACAACAAGCGGAGACGACGGCATGAGCAGGCAAGTAGCGTTTTATTTCGACTTCGGCAGCCCCTATTCCTATCTGGCTTACAAGGAACTGCCTCGCGTGGCGCAGCGCACCGGCGCCGAGATCATATGGCGGCCGATCCTGCTGGGCGGCGTCTTCAAGGCCACCGGCAACCATAGCCCCGCGGAGATTCCGGCCAAGGGTCTCTGGTCGAAGACCGACACGCAGCGCTGGTCGCGGCGCTACGGCGCAAACCTCAGGCAAAATCCGCACTTCCCGGTCAACACGCTGGCGCTGATGCGCGCCGCGACAGGCTTCCAGATGCGGGACGAGGCGGCGTTCCACCGCTATGTGGCGGCGATCTTCACCGCCATGTGGGAAGAGCAGCGCAACCTGAACGACCCGGCCGAGATTGGCGCCGTGCTCACGGCGGCCGGGTTCGATACGCGCGAGGTGCTGGCCATGATCGACGACCCCGTGGTCAAGGATGCCCTGAAACAGGCCACCGAAGCGGCCGTGGCACGCGGGTTGTTCGGCGTGCCCAGTTTCATCGTCGGCGACGAATTGTTCTGGGGCAACGATCGCTTGCTGTTCGTCGAGGAAGCACTGGCCGCGTAGCCGCATCGCCGGCGCGCAGGCTGGCCACTGTTATCAAGGGGCGACCGGCACTTGCGGCGCCGGCTCGCTTGCAGCGATGTCGGCACCCCGTCCCCAGGGCATGGAGTGAAGGTGTTCGGCTATCGATATGCGCCGTTTGCGCATGTGGGAGGCACGGGTAGAATCGCGCATCCCAGGGATGCTGCCGCGATGCCGGCACGCCCGCTTTCCAGCCAGCCATGACACAAACCCCGGCCACGCCCGCCTACGAGATCCTCTTTGCTTTTACCGGCCACGCCGGCACGGTGCTGGAAATCAAGCGCCTCGGCCTGCCCGCCGATGCCCCGCGCTCGCGCAAGTACCAGTGGCTGTGGCTGGACACCGGCAACAACCCGGCGCAAGTGGTGCCGCTGCGGTTTGTCTCGATGAACCAGGGGATGCGCCAGGAACGCGTGTTTGCCGAAGGCACGCTGCGCTTCGACGAACGCGAGGCGGAACTGGCCTGGCATACGGCAGGCACCCTGCACCTGCAAGCGTGCCTGCCGTATGCGGTGCCGGCCGCCGTTGCGAAACTGGTGGCGCGTTTCGTCGCACAGCAGTGAGCATCAGCGGGCCGTCCCCGCAACGGCCTTCACTCGCCCAGGAACTCCGCGAGCACTTCCAGCCCCTCCACATGATCCGCCACAACCTTGGCGATCACGGCGATGGGAATGGCCAACAGCACACCCCAGGTGCCCCATAGCCAGGTGAACAGCAGCAGCACGATGAACACGGCGACGGCATTCATCTTGGCCATGCGTCCGGTCATCCAGGTGGTGACCAGCGCGCCGATCAGGGTGGCGACCAGCAGCGAGCCGCCCGCCGCCATCGCCGCCGTGCCGAAGTCGCCGGACTGCATGAAGGCGGCAAGCCCGATGCACACGGCGATCAGGACCGCGCCGAAATAAGGCACCAGATGCAAGGCGGCGGCGGCCAGCGCCCAGGTGCCGGCGTTGTCCACGTGCAGCCATTTCAGCAGGAACCAGGTCAGCGCGCCAACCATGGCATTGGTCACCACCAGCATCACCATGTAGCGCTGGATCTGCCGGTTGATCTCGTCGAGCATGTGCACGCTGATCTTCTTTTGCGACAGCGTGGTCCCGGCCATCTTGACGAACTTGCGCTTGAACATGTCGCCGGACACCAGCATGAAGAAACTCAGGAACAACACCACCGATGCCTGGCCGACGAGCGCGAAGACGCCAACCGAGCCAGCCAGCAGGATATTGTTGAGCGAGTCCCCGGCGCGTTCCACGATGACCCGCGAGCCACGCACGGGCGGCCCTTGCCCGGTGCCGCCCAGCACCGTGGCCGCCCGCCGGATCTTCTGCAGCATCGAGTCGTCGCCGCTGAGCAAGGCGCCCACCGAGCGGGACAGCTTGGTAGCCACTTCCGGCAAGCGGTCCACCAGCCCCGATACCTGGTCCTGCAGCAAGTAGGCGCAACAGACCACGCCGGCCAGCAGCGCAAGCAGAACTAGCGAGGCACCAAGCACGCGCGGTATGCGGCGGCCGCACAGCACGGTCACCAGCGGATCCAGCATGTAGGCAATGACCACCGCCAGCACCACGGGAATCACAAACTCGCGGGCCAGGTGCAACGTATAGAGCGAGGCCAGCACCGCGAGGACGGTCAGCGCCCGTGCGCTGCGTCCCGCAGGTACAGAGTCGGGAGCGGCCTCCGGCGCCACGCTTGCCAGGGCGGCGGCCGCCGCCTGCCCGGTTGCGGATTCAGGCGCGGGTGCGTGGCTGTCCGCCCCGGCGCCAGGGCCGGCATCCGCGTCAGGAGGAATGGACGATTGGCTCGCCGCAGCGGGCCCGGCGTTCAGATCGGCCATGGGTTACAGATTGCTCGCATGAAAGACAGCATGAAAGGTGGCTTGGGGGCGCCATACCAGCGCGGCTGACGGTGGCGGTGGACTCTTCCCGGACACAAGGCGGGGTATCGGGCCCAGGGCATGGGGGACGAATGCAATGCGCAAAGCACACGCAGGCGCAGGCGCCCGCCTCGCATCAATCAAGCATAGCCTTGCCGGGGCGGGATTCTGTCGGCGAAAGCCGCTAGCCGGTGTAGGACAAGCACGCCTTGCCGCGCCGCACGCGATGCGCCACATTGAGAGGAGCGACGCAAGCGGCGCGAAAACGGCCGGGCAACCGCCAGGCTCGGTCGCCGGCGCTTCGTATCGCCGCCCTGCCGATGACGGACCCTATGCCATGCCGATACTCGACGCACGCGCCCGCCTGGTGCTGAAACATCCCGGCCGCTTCGTGCTGCGCACGCTCAGGCATTTCCGCGCCAACCAGGGGCTGTTGCTGGCCGGGGCCGTGGCGTACTACGCGCTGCTGTCGATCGTGCCAATGCTGATCCTGATGGTGATCGCGCTGTCGCATGTGATCGAACCGGAGTCGTTGCTTGCGACATTGTCCCGTTATCTGGAATGGCTGCTGCCAGGACAATCGCGCGCGCTGGTCGCCGAGCTGGGCAATTTCCTGGCGAACCGCGGGGTAATCGGCTGGGTGCTGCTGGTGAGCATGATCTTTTTCAGCTCGCTGGCGTTCACGGTGCTGGAGAACGCCATGTCGGTGATCTTCGTGCACCGGGTGGCGATCCGCCGCCGCCACTTCCTGGTGTCGGCGGTGCTGCCGTATTGCTACATCGTCGTGCTGAGCGCGGGCTTGCTGCTGGTGACCGTGGTGTCGGGCAGCCTGCAGGCCATCGGCGAGCACCATGTGGAATTGCTGGGCCACGACTGGTCGCTGGACCGGCTCTCTCGCGCCCTGCTCTACCTGTTCGGGCTGGCGGGCGAAATCCTGCTGCTGATGTCCATCTACCTGGTGATGCCGGTGGGGCGCCTGTCGCTGCGGCATGCCCTGATCGGTGCGGTCACCGCCGCGCTGCTATGGGAAGTCTCGCGTCGCGTGCTGGTGTGGTACTTCGCCACGCTGTCGCAGGTCAGCGTGGTGTACGGCTCGCTGACCACCGCCATCGTGGTCCTGCTCAGCCTGGAGATTGCCGCCACCCTGCTGCTGCTCGGGGCACAGGTGATCGCGGAGTTCGAGCGCAGCGGCGCGGAGGCGACGCCGCAAGCCGAAGCTGAGCGCTTTCATACCTGAACCCCGGCGCGCCCTGGCGCAAAGCCGCGCCAGGGCATTGAGGGCATTAGTGCAACGGCTGCAGCAACGCCGGCAGCGAAGCGGCCAGCAAGGCCACCCCGGAGGCCGTCAGCAGGCTCAGCACGATCCTGCGGAAAGCGATTTCACTGATACCGATGTACAGGCGCGCGCCCAGGATGCTGGGCACCAGCATGGCCGGCCCCACCACCAGGAACATGGGCAGCATGTCGCGCGTGACGATGCCGGTGCCGACATAGGTGGCCATGGTCACGGCCAGCGTGGCCAGGTTGAAGTTCTGGATGATCGCGCGCTGCTCGTCCTTGGCAAGTCCGCGCAAGGTGCACCACAGGGTCGGGATGACGCCGGTGAATCCGCCGATGCCACCCATGATGCCGCCGGCCGCGCCGATCACGCCGTCGGCCACGCGGCCGCCGAAGCGGATTCTCGGCAGTTGCCCGGACATCAGCATCAGCGGGCACCAGATCGCCAGCAAGCCGCCCAGGCAGGTCTTGAATACCGCCGGATTGAGCGCCGGCAGGATGGCCACGCCGATGGGAATACCCAGGACGCCGCCGGCCACGAAGGGCAGCAGTTGCCGCGGCGAGAAGCTGCGCCGCACGGTCACGGCCGCCACCACCTGCCCGGTCAGGGAGCCGAACACGGCCATGGTCGCCGCCAGGCGCGGCTCCACCGTCCAGACCCAGAAGGACATGGCCACCATGCCGAAGGCAAAGCCGGACAAGCCCTGCACGAAGCCGGCCACAATGGCGCCCAGCGCCAGGATCAGGACAGGAAAATCCATCGGGAACTCGAATGCCCACAAGCCGTGCCAAGGCTGCGGGAAAGCCGGAAACGAAAGCCGCAAACTATGCCGTGGAATGGCTGGTTTGTCATCTCCCGGTGGCTTTCACGCCGCGTGCACGTATATCGAGCACCTTGGCGCGGGCGGCACCGAAACGCGCGCCCTCGGCCGCCAGCCAGTCCTCCACCATGGCGATATGCGGCGTCTGCCCATGCGCCGAAACAAAGAAGTAGGACGCCTGCGAGCGCGCATGGATGCCGAACAGGTCGACCAGGCGGCCAGCCTCGATATCTTCGAGCACCAGCGCCGAACGGCCCATCGCGATGCCCTGGCCGGCCAGCGCCGCGCCCACGGCGAGCTGGGACAGGTTGAAGCGCTGCCCGGCCTCCAGCCCGGCTGCCTCCATCTCCACGCCCGCCACCCGCAGCCAGTGGCGCCATTCCTCGAAGGCTTGCGCGCCGTCCCAGGGGCTCGCATCGTGCAGCAGCCAGGCGCCCTTCAGGTCCTGCGGGCCGCGCAGGTCCGGATGCGCCGCCAGGAAGCCGGGGCTGGCCACCGGCAGCAGCCATTCGTCCAGGAACAGCCGGGCCTTGAGGTCGTCATAGCCGCCCAGGTCGAAGCGCACCGCGGCGTCGATCCCGTCGCGCACCATCCGGGTGCGGTCGAGCGCGTGGAACTCGCCGTAGACACGCAAGCCCACCTCGGGATGATCGCGAAAGAAATCGCCCAGGCGCGGGGTCAGCCAGCGCATGGCGAACGATGGCGCGCAACTCAGCGCGATCGGGCCGGCCTCGCGCGGCTTGCGCAACTGGGTGAGCGTGCCTTCGATGGCCTGGAAGGATTCCCGCAGCACAAAACGCAGCCGCTCGCCCTCCGGTGTCAGCACCAGTGCGCGCGGTGTGCGCAGGAACAGCGGCCGGTCCAGCCATTGCTCAAGCTGCTTGACCTGCTGGCTGACCGCGCCCTGCGTCACGCACAGCTCCGTGGCCGCGTGGGTGAAGTTGCAGTGCCGCGCCGACGCCTCGAAACAGCGCAGCCAGCTCAGCAGCGAAGACGATAGCAAGGTGTTCATAAGTGGCTGCCGCTGCGCATCTCTTTCCGTAAATATCCATTAGTAAAACTAATACTTCGCCAAGTATAAATGGATTGCGGCACAGCCTGACCGGGCCAACAATGAAGTCATCCCGAACGCATGGCAGCCAATCCTTACCGATGAACCAGCCTATCCCCACAAACCCGACGCATGCGCTCCACGCCAGCCTGAGCGCGGGCGAGCCCTTGATGTGGTGCAATCCGGCCCGCCTCGACACGCCGCCCCCGGCCCAGGCCGCTGGCGAGCGGAGCATTAGTCTGGCTGATGTCGAGGCGGCACAAGCGCGCTTTGCGCGCTTCACCCCGCTGCTGCCGGCGCTGTTTCCGGAACTGGTGGAGACGGCAGGCGCCATCGAATCGCCCCTGCTGGCCGTGCCGGCGATGCAGGAAAGCCTGGGGCTGCCGCCGGGCCACGGGCGCCTTTGGGTGAAAGCCGACCACAGCTTGCCGGTGGCTGGCTCCATCAAGGCCCGTGGCGGCATTCACGAAGTCCTGGAGTTTGCCGAAAGCCTGGCCCTGCGGCACGGCCTGATCGGCCCCGGCCGCAGCGCGCCGGAGGATTACCTGGCGCTCGCGGGGCCTGCCGCGCGGGCCTTGTTCGCACGCTACCAGGTGGCGGTCGGCTCCACCGGCAACCTCGGCCTGAGCATTGGCGTGATGGCCTCGGCCCTGGGGTTTCGCGCGGCCGTGCATATGTCGTCGGACGCCAAGGCGTGGAAGAAGGCGCGACTGCGCAACCGAGGCGTGGAAGTGGTGGAGCACGCGGGCGACTATGAGGAAGCCGTCGCCGCCGGGCGCCGCCAGGCGCAGCAGGATCCGTTCACCTACTTTGTGGACGACGAGCGCTCGCTGTCGCTGCTGCTCGGCTATAGCGCGGCGGCGCTGCACCTGCGCGGGCAGTTGCAGGCGCACGAGATCCGCGCCGATGCCGACCATCCGCTGTTCGTCTATCTGCCCTGCGGCGTAGGCGGCGCGCCGGCCGGCATCACCTTCGGCATGCGGCAATGGCTTGGCCCGCATGTGCACTGCTTCTTTGCCGAGCCCACGCAGTCGCCCTGCTTCCTGGTGCAGATGATGGCGGACGGGGGCAATCCATCCGTCTATGACTTCGGCCTGAGCAACCGCACCGAGGCCGATGGCCTGGCCGTGCCGCGCGCCTCCGAACTGGCGGCGGCGGTGATGCGCCCGCTGCTGTCGGGCGTCTTCACCGTGGCGGACGACACCTTGTTCGCGCACCTTGAGCTTGCCTGGCGCACGCAAGGGCTGCGCATCGAACCCTCGGCCGCGGCCGGCTTCAGCGGCCCGCGCATGCTGTGCGAAAGCGCCGCCGGGCGCGCCTATCTGGCCCGGCACCAGCTGGAGACCGCGATGCCGCAAGCCACGCACCTGGTGTGGACCACGGGCGGCCTGTTCGTCCCGCCGGCGGAATACCAGGGGTTCCTGGACAAGGCGGCCGCGCTCGCAGCCTGACCAATGATCGTCGATCAACGATTAACCATTGCACGCCAGCCGGCCCCCTCAGCCGCCGGCCTCTGCCACGCAGGAGAGTCAGCATGAAAACCGTTCAAACCTTCAAGCTTGCGGGCCTGGCCGCCTGTTGCCTGGCGGTGCCTGCCGGCGGCGCGCTGGCCCAGGCCTACCCCACGCACCCGATCCAGATGGTGATCCCCTTCCCGCCCGGCGGCGCCACCGACGTGATCGGCCGCCTGCTGGCCAAGAAGCTCGGCGACCGCCTGGGCCAGACGGTGGTGATCGACAACCGGCCCGGCGCGGGCACCATCGTCGGCGCCGGCCTGGTGGCCAAGGCCGCGCCGGATGGCTACACGCTGCTGGTCAGCTCGGGCACCACCTTCACGGTCAATCCGGCCATCCATCCCAAGCTGCCTTATGATCCGCTCAAAAGCTTCGAACCGATCGGGCTGACCGGGCGCACCGGCCTGATCCTGCTGGCCAACCGCGATGTGCCGGTCAACAACCTCAAGCAGCTCGCGGCAGCGGTCAAGGCCGCGCCCGGCAAATACTCCTACGGCTCCTTCGGCACCGGCACCACCGCGCAGTTCGCCGGCGAAATGCTGCTCAACGATCTCGGCATCAAGATGCTGCATGTGCCATACCGCGGCAGCTCGCCCGCCATGACCGACCTGATCGGCGGCCAGATCCCGTTCTCGGTGGACACGGTCTCGGCCGCCGTGCCCCAGATCCGCGCCGGCAAGGTCAAGGCCATCGCCGTGACCACCGCCAAGCGCTCGTCCTTGCTGCCCGACGTGCCCACGGTGGCGGAAAGCGGCTATCCGGCTACCGATATGGATACCTGGCTGGCCGTGGTAGCGCCGCGCGGCTTGCCGCCCGAGGTCAAGGCCAGACTGGAAAAGGCGCTGGCCGAGACCATGGCCGATCCGGACACGCGCAAGAAGCTGCTCGACAATGGCTTCGAGCCGTCCTACGGCACCGCGGCCGACGTGACCGCGCTGATCACCAGGGAGCTGCCGCGCATGCGCGCCATCGCGCAGCGTGCCAACATTCAGGCTGACTGAACGCAGGCGCCGGGAAGCGGGCTCGGTTTGACAGTGCCCGCCCCTGCCCACATCATCGCAAGCACAGCCGCCCCGGAGGCGGCGTCACGCCATCCAGAACGACCCGAGACAAGCCAGCCAATGACGCTCCCCGATTCCGACGCAACGATCTTGCACCTTGCACCGCCCGCCGCCGGGCAGCCCGCGGCCACCATCGACACGCCCGCCCTGGTGCTTGACCTCGACGCCTTCGAGCGCAACCTGGCGCAAATGCAGCAGGCCGCCGACAAGGCGGGCGTGCAACTGCGCCCGCATGCCAAGGCGCACAAATGCCCCGATATCGCGCTGGCGCAGATCGCGCGCGGCGCGGCCGGCATCTGCTGCCAGAAGGTCAGCGAGGCGCTGCCGTTCGTGCAGGCCGGCGTCAGGGACATCCACATCAGCAATGAGATCGCGGGGCAGGCCAAGGCCGCGCTGCTGGCGCGCATGGCGCTGGACGCCCGCATCAGCGTTTGTGTCGACGATGCACGGCAGGTCGCGACGCTGGCTACCGCCGCCGCGCAAGCCGGCAGCCACATCGGCGTGTTCGTGGAGATCGACGTGGGCCAGGGCCGCTGCGGCGTGGCCGACGCGCCAGCCGCGCTGCGCCTGGTCGAAGCGATCCGTGCGCACGCGCAGCTCGAATTCCGCGGCTTGCAGGCGTATCACGGCGGCATCCAGCATGTGCGCGATTACGCGGCGCGCCGGCAGGCGGCGGCGGATGCAGCGGCGCGTACCGCCGCCATCGTTGCCGGGCTGGCCGAGGCCGGCGTGGCTTGCGCGACCGTGACCGGCGGYGGCAGCGGAAGCGTGGAGTTCGACCTGGCCAGTGGCGTCTATACGGAGATCCAGCCCGGCTCTTATATCTTCATGGACGCCGATTATGGCCGCAACGATTACAGCGGCACGCTGCGCTTCGAGCACAGCCTGTTTATTGCCACCGCGGTGATGAGCGTGGCGGCGGCAACGCGCCCCGCSCCCCGTGTGGTGCTCGACGCCGGCCTTAAGTCGATGGCGGTGGACTCCGGCTTGCCTCTGGTGTGGGATGGCGATGGCCCCAGCCGGACCGTGGCTTATGTGGCGGCCAACGACGAGCATGGCATCCTTGAACCGCTTTCCGGCGGCAACGGCGCCGATCTGCCCGGCCTCGGCACCCAGGTACTGCTGGTACCCGGGCACTGCGACCCCACCCTCAACCTGTACGACGAAATCGTCGGCGTGCGCAAAGGCCTCGTGTCACTTGTCTGGCCGGTGGCGGCGCGCGGCCTGAGCCGGTAGCGTGGCCAACGCATCGGAACGCCCTGCCTGCAACAACCCACGCAAGAGAATGCCATCATGATCCAGAACGACAACCTGCTCGCCCAATCCGCCGTGGCGCTGCGCCGCATGATCGGCAGCAAGGAGATCTCACCGGTTGAGCTGCTGGAGGCGTGCATCGCCCGCATCGAGGCGGTCAATCCCTTCGTCAACGCCATCACCGCAACCTGCTATGAGCGCGCGCGCGCGGAAGCCCTGGCTGCCGAGCGCGCGGTGCTCGACGGCGCCCCGCTGGGCCTGCTGCACGGCCTGCCGCTGGGCGTGAAGGACCTGGAGGCCACCGCCGGCCTGCTCACCACCTATGGCTCGCCGCTGTACCGCGACAACGTGCCCGGCGCCGACAACGTGCTGGTGGCACGCCTGCGCGCGGCCGGCGCCATCGTCACCGGCAAGACCAATATTCCGGAGATGGGCGCGGGCGCCAACTCGCGCAACGCCGTTTGGGGCGCCACCGGCAATCCGTTCAACCCAAACCTCAACGCGGGCGGCTCCTCGGGCGGCTCGGCCGCGGCGCTGGCATGCGACATGCTGCCGGTCTGCACGGGCTCGGATACCGGCGGGTCGCTGCGCATTCCCGCCGCCAAATGCGGCGTGGTGGGCTTCCGCCCGTCGCCGGGCGTGGTGCCCAGCTCGCGCAAGCTGCTGGGCTGGACGCCGATCTCCGTGGTGGGCCCGATGGGCCGCACCGTGGCCGATGCCTGCCTGCAACTGGCGGCCTCCGCCGGCGTCTCGGCCAGCGACCCGCTCACCTACGCGCTCGACCCGATGTCCTTCCTGGTGCCGGCCAATATCGACCTGGGCTCGTTGCGGGTGGGCTGGACCGAGGACTTCGGCGTCTGCGCGGTGGACAACCAGATCCGCCAGGTGTTCCGCGACAAGATCGCAGCGATGCGGCACCTGTTCCGCAGTTGCGACGAAGTCCGTTTTGACCTGGGCGAGGCACACCGCTGCTTCGACGTGCTGCGCGCCGAAAGCTTCGTGGCCGGCATGCACGAGGCCTACCAGCGCGACCCGCAAAGCCTGGGCCCGAACACGCGCGCCAACTATGAAATGGGCGCAGCCATGTCGCTGGGCGACAGCGCCTGGGCGCAGGCGGAACAGACCCGCATCCTGGGCCGCTTCCAGGCCGCGTTTGAAGACTACGACGTGATCCTGTCGCCGACCACGCCGGTCTCGCCGTTCCCGTGGACCAGCCTCTATGCCGAGACCATCAACGGTGAGAAGCAGGAGAACTATTACCGCTGGCTGGCGCCGACCTATGTGGTCACGCTGACCACCCACCCCGCCATCAGCCTGCCGTGCGGCGTCGACCATGCCGGCATGCCTTTCGGCCTGCAGGTGGTGGGACGCTTCCGTGCCGATCACCACACGCTGGGCGTGGCGCATGCGATGGAGCAGGCCTTTGCCGGCTCGGAAGCGCTGCGCCGCCCACTGCCGCGGCTGGACCAGTTGCGCGAAGCGGTGCCCGGCCTGAAATCCATCGTGACCGCGCCACCGGTGCTGGACGGCCCGGCCGGGCAGGCGTCTTCGGTGTCGGCCGTGTAGTACCCGGCGGCCGGTAGCTGTCGGACTTGGCCGTCGGGATTAATTGTCGTGCAGCAGGCCAAGGAGTTGGGCCCTGCGCACGATCTGCTTGCGCGTGCCCGCATCCAGCTTGGCGGAGAGGTTCTTCAAGTGCCATTTGACGGTCTCCTGGCCGATACCCATGGCAAGCGCGATTTCCTTGTTGGCGAGATGCCGGGCCAGCAACTCCAGCACACTGCGCTCCTTCGGCGTCAGTACCATGCTGGGGGCCGCGCGTGGCCCGCCTCCACCTGTCCCGGCGGGCGGGCGCGCCGTTGGCGCGGGTTCCAGGCGCCGCATGGCTGCGCTTTCGGAGCCTGCATCGCGCGCCCAGTCCGCCAGCGCGGGGTGGACGTCGCGCAGGCCGCGCTTGATCCCGTACGCCTGCAACAGGTTCATGGCTTCGCGTAACAACGCAAGTCCCTTCTCGCCGCAGCGGTCCAGTGCCAGGGCACGCAGCGCCATCATTTCGATGCGCACGCCCCCTTGCTTCATCGCATCCGCTCCCGCCTCGGCCCGCGCCAGCCACTGTTGCGCCGCGCGCCAGTCCTGCTCCGCAAAGCTGGCGTAGGCATGCGCCATGTCCTGGAGCAACACCAGCCTGTGCTGCCTGAGCGGAAACTCAGGGGCGGCGCTCTGCGCGGCGATCTCGTCGATACGGCGCAACAGGGCCTGGCATGTCTCGGAGCGGAAACGCCCGCAATGCAGCCGCAACTGCTCGGTCAGGCTCGCCACGCACAGCCGCGGCAGATTGCGGGYAGTACCGACGGCGTCCATGGTCTCCAGCAGGTCGAGGGCGCGGTGCTCCAGGCCCGTGGCGGCCGCGATGCGGGCCGCCGTACGGTAGGCAAGCAGCACGGTGTCGGGCGTGCCACCGCGCTCCAGGATGTCGAGCCGGTTGGCCAGCAGCGCCGCCGCTTCGTCCAGCTCGTCCTGCTCATAGGCGGCAGTGGCCAGCAGCGCGGCGATCATGCAGGAGAACGGGTGGCGCCGGCCCAGTTCTTCGTCGGCGCGGGCCAGCGCCGGCCGCAGCGTGYGATCCGCCAGCATCACCTGCCCCTCGGACAAATACCCTAGCCCGACGATGTAGTCGCGCCACCGGATCACATAGCGATATGCCAGGCTGTCATCGCCACGCGGCGCCTGCTGCTGGTAGCGGCGCGCCTTGGCATATTCCCCCGCCATCAACGCGCGGGCAGCCAGGCGATTGGCATGCGCCTGCACCAGCCACGCATCGCTCACGGGCGGTACCTCCCCCCAGCGATCGAACAGGGCGGCCATGCAATCCGGCTCGTCCGCGTAATAGGCGGCGGCG